>NZ_RYYA01000009.1:0-82862 GCF_004378835.1 Campylobacter sp. CH246 | reverse complement strand
AGTATAAGAAAAATGACTTACATGAGTACCCGTATCTATATAACCAAAGTCATTAAGATTGAAGCGTTGATATAAAGGGTCATCTCTTAAAACTACACTTTTATTATCTAAAAAATGAACCAAGCTAAGATGAGTAGCACATGAAAGCACATTTAAAGAAGTTTTATTTTCTTTATTTTGAAAAAATTTCATTGCTAGATCAGTAAAATCTAAATTCGTAACATAATCAGGCACTATACCTTCTTTTTCAAGCATACTCAAAGCCCCATCCGCGCAAAATATCACTGCTTTATCTTGATAAGCTTTAAGTAAAGGAAGTTGTTTAGTAAGAGAAGGTCCTGCAGAAACTACTATAGCATTTTCGAATTTGTTTTTTCTTTGGCTTAAGATTCTTTGAAAAGGAATGCTTTCAAGCATAGAAGGGATGTTTTGTAAAAGATGAGAATAACACTCAAAACCGATACATAAACTGGAATTTAAATTTCTTATCACAACTTTAATATTTTTCTCGCAAAGTTCATCTGCTTTATGCCAAATATCTTCATAAAACTTTTTGCAATAAACATTATTTACAAACATTTCATATAAACTTAGATACTCAAACATATCTTTCATATCAAAAAGTATAAGTAGTTGAATATCCACTCTTTCTTCTTCGATATCCACAAGATAAATTTTTCCACTACAAAGTTCCTCGCTCAAATCTATCGTACTTAAAGCTAGAATAAAAAGTTCTATTTCACTTTCAAATACAAAAAGATGTTTATAGTGTTTAGCTAAATTTTTAATCAGTAAAGCATTGCCTATACCATAAATACATATAAAAGGATATCTATGAGTTTTTTCTAAAATACTTTGATAAAAAAAATTTATTTCTTCTTCTAAGTTTTCATACATAAAAACATTATGAGTTTTATCATAGATATTTAAATTTTCATCTATATTAAAACGAGAACAAGTTTTATTTTGTATGAAATTTAAAAGTTTATTTCCTAAGGGTTCATTTACCCCACTTAATAAAGCTTGTATGTTTTTTTCTAGTATGCTCATGCGGATTTCCTTAAGTCTTTGTGATATCTAAATTGATTTTATTGTTTTTTTCACTAAAACGATACACCAAACCATCACAAGGGTAGCTTATGCTTTTGTTTTTCCATTCTTTTTTAGAATCAGATTCAGATAAAACTTTTTCAAGCATACAAGGAAGTTCTTTGGAAATCAAAGTTTTTATAGACATCCCCATACCATGATCTAAACTTTTGATAAATTTACCATCAATTTGATCTGGATTTTTTATCATATGAAGCTCGGCATCAAAATCAAATTGTTTTAAATATTTATAAAGTTCTAATTTCTCATCAGGTGGAGCTATTTCCTTATCATAAAAAGAATGGTAGCTTACATAATAAGGTTTTGGATAATTTGCTTGATTTTCTATATGATTTAGCTCTAATATATATCTTATCATTCTCCTTGGTATGGAAAAAAAGTTATTTGAGCTCGAATTGCTCGTCCAAAAAGTTTTATCTGAACAATAAATATGGATATGTTTAAAAAAGATACCCGTTCCAAAACAATAGTATTTTGTAAAATCAATTTCCTTGCCAAAACCTATAAGACGCCAAAGAAACTTAGCATAACTAGAATTATCTATCACTCCATTTATAAGCCAAGGTGCAAATTTAGCTGCTAAATGAGCCAAATATCCTCCATGAGAACTACCTATCATGATAACGGGCATACCCCCCCCATAGTATCAAAAGGTGCATGAGCCTTAAGATAAAGAGCTGCATTTAACAAATCTTGCGCCTGCATTACTCCAAAATTTTGATATTCGTTTTTTGTTGGTTGCAAACTTAGATGAATGCTTAATTTAAAATTTGGATTAATTAATTTTTGGTTTTTTTGTTCTTCTAAGATGTGATCAACTTCTTTGAGTGTTAAGCTTAATTCTTCTAAAGAATTTAACTTATCTAAATTAACTTGTATATTTAAAGCTTCACAACTTGTTTTTAAAATAAGTTTGTCTATATCATCCATAAAAAAGCTTGATCCAGTTTGCGGGCGATTACCTATACAATGATAATTCACACTTACTACAGCCACATTAAATTCGCCTGCTACAAATTCAGCTAAGTGTTCACGGTAATTTTCATCCACATCTCCACCAAGCCCAGGGATGATAAACACTAAAGCTTTTATTTCTTTTTCATCATCATACCAAAGCTTAAATTCAAGCTTTGATTCTCTTTTTATATCAAGTTCTACATCATCACAAGAGTCAATCTCATAAGTTTTACTCACTATCATTACATTCCCCCTATTAAAAGATAAGTTTTACTGGCTAAATTTTTAAAATTCTCATTTTTACTTAGTGCCACGCAAGCTTTATTTTTTGAATTGCTTGTAAAATCTAAGTTTTGAAATTCTTGTTTGGGGTTATTGGCTATATTGATTATGGCATTTTTGCTTGCTTCATTACTAGAAATTCCCATCAGTACAAAATCATTTCTATCGATGAAAATCAGTTTTATACACTCTTTATCCTCTCCGACCCTAAAATTTACTTCTTTTATGCCTATAAAATTGTTAAGATCGACATTTTCTACTCCACTTACATTGCTCATAAAATTCATAGTGCTTAAATGACTATTTTTTAAGGCATAGATGCTTATATCATTGATTAAAGTTTTAAGATTGTTTAAGGATTTACTCACTTCAGCTTCATCTCTACTAGAACTGAATTTTGGCAAAGCAATCGCTGCTAAAATTCCTAAAATCACGATAACAAAAACAAGTTCTAATATAGTAAAAGCTCTTTTCACTTTTTACATCCTTAAAAAATTTTTATTTTTTGGGCTTAAGATCTCCTCTTCAAGCTCCACAAATTCTTTTCTTTTATAAGTATCAACCCCAGCTCTTGCTATCATCAAAGCATTATCAGAGCAGTATTTTAAAGGGGCTAGTTTTAATTTACTTTGATATTTTTCACATAAATTTTGCAAACGAGAACGCAAGTTAAGATTTGCACTAGCTCCTCCTACAACACCAAAGGTTTTAAATTTATAAAGATTAAAAATTTTTTCTAATTTATCCATGATATGATCACAAGCTGTATTTTCAAAAGCATAAGCTATTTCTGCTTTTATATCATCGCTTAAATTTTCATGCTTTAAAATTTCTAAACGCACCGCATTTTTAAGCCCTGAAAAACTATAAGCAAGCTCTTTAGAGTGTTTTAAAGGGATGTTAAAATGGATATTTTTTGATTTAGCTTTTTGGGCTAAATTTTCTATAAGCACTCCACCAGGATAGCCCAAATTCATCATCTTAGCTACCTTATCAAAGCTTTCGCCAAAGCTATCATCATTGGTCCTTGCTAAAATTTCTATTTTTCCATCTTCCTTAAGATAAAGAACCTTAGTATGCCCACCACTTACGAGCAAAATTCCCATATCAAGGCAAATAGGCTCCTCTAAAAAAAGACTATAAATATGACCTTTAAGATGATTGATAGCCATTAAGGGCAAATTTAGGCTAAGTGCTAAAGTCTTTGCCATGCTTATGCCACTAAGCAAAGAAACACTAAGTCCAGGTTCATTTGTCACAGCTATGGCACATAACTTATCAAAATACCCCTTGCATTGCTCAAGTATCTTTGGCAAAGCCTCGCTATGAAGTCTTGCTGCAAGCTCAGGTACCACTCCGCCATAAACATTGTGCTCCATTTCTTGAGAGATTTTTTTATGAAATTTACACTCTAAAGTATCTTTATCAATCACTGCTATAGAGCTATCATCACAAGAACTTTCTATAGCTAAAATAAGATTTTTCATTCAAATTCCACTAAAATAGAACCGATAAATTTATCTTTAGCTCTTGCAGTTCTTAGCGTAGCAAGATCAAGCATTTTAGCATTTTTGATAAGCTTGCTTTCGACACTATTTTCTAAGAATTGCTGCAAATTAGCCCCTCTTAACTCATAAAATTCTACGCGATAAATTTTTCCTGCCATATCTAAAGAATAAGGCTTTTGCATATTTTTTTTAGAAACTAAAATATTGCTTTCATCCTTGCTATGATCAAAACCTATGATATTTACGCGCACATTAGCTATCTTTGGAATAAGAAAATTCTCTTTTACTTTTACCTTGGTTCCAAAAGGAACTGTGGTTTCATTGCTATCAACTTGAAAAGTTACTTCATTAAAAGGGTTGCTAAATTCAAGATATTCAGGATAGAGCCTTGTTTGAAATCGGTTGCCGTATTGGATATAAAAAGAATTATTTTCAGCTATGACCGCGGTAAGTTCATTGCTGGTATTATAATTTAACTCCTTATTAACAGGAAAAGGCACATAATTGATAACTTGTCTTGGATTTTTTAAAGAAAGTAAAATTTTATCATCAAAAAGCTTGACTTCGAGCTCTTGATTGATGGCTTTATCAACACCTTGTGGGGTAAGTTCAAAAGTTCTAGTAAATTCAATTCCTGCTGTTTTGAGATAGTTTTCAATAGCCAAAAGATGATAATAAGCCCTTAAATTTACAGGCAAATTTTTACTCGCCTCGTTGGCAAAAGCGGCTTTGCGATTGGATATAACAAAATATGTTAAAGCTTTTAGCATTTCAGCATCACCAAGCTCTTGAGTTTTAGTATTTTTAAGATGATAAGCATGTTTTGGATCAACCAAGGAAGCATTGACACTATTTACAGTTTGAGTGGCTATGCTTTCAAGATCAGGATATTTACTAGCATTGATTTCATTTGTATCAATCACACTTGAATTTCCCCAACGCTTAGGATTTTGCATAGCATCTATATAAGTAGGCTTGTAAAAACCCCAACCATCGTGAAGATTGATCACCATGCTAACTTCAGGAAGTAAAATAAGCTCTTTAATGCGTTTAACTGTTTGATAATCAGGATCTTTTGGACTTATGCTTGCAAATTTGCGATTTAAATCTCCATTTTTCCCGCGTGAGCGTTTAATAATGCTATCAAAAGCTAAATTAGGAGCAACTATGATTTTACCCTTAGTGATATTATAATCACTCAAAAGTAAGCTTGCCGCATGAAATCCACCAGGCTCATCGCCTTGAATTCCTCCAAAAATCAAAACCGTATTGTTATCATCTAAGCTTTTTCCATTCTCTCCCACGCTAAATTCTAAATCTAGAGCAAAAAGTCCGCTTATAAAAAAAATAATCGATATAAAAAATTTCATTTCATTCCCCTTAAATACTCTCTTGTTTTATAATCATACTCAAAAACCTCATCAATACTTGAAATTTTAGGCACACCAAAATGATCCAATGCTTTAAAAACAACATGAGCGATATCTAAAAATTGTATTTTATGATCTAAAAAATTTTGCACTCCAATTTCGTTAGCAGCATTGATAATCACGCCTAAATCAGGATTGTTTAAAAGCTCGTCTTTGAGTTTAAAAATAGGATATTTTTTCGTGCTGATTTTATAAAATTTTAAACCAGAAAGTTTAACAAAATCAACCGGCTCTAAAATTTTACTATCATGCTTAGAAAAAATAGCCTCTGATATAGATAGTTTCATATCAGCCCTTGAAAAATACGCCGTACTTGCACCATTTTTAAACTCACACATGGCATGGACTAAAGATTTTGGTTCGATGAGAGCATCGATATTTTTAAAATTATACAAATGATAAGCTTCGATGATTTCAAAAAGTTTATTTGCCATTGTTGCACTATCTATCGTGATCTTTGAACCCATATTCCAATTTGGATGCTTTAGAGCATCTTTGACACTCACATGACTTAAATCTTTAATTTTGTGTTTATAAAAAGCTCCGCCACTTGCGGTAACATAAAGCTTTGCTATGTCTTTTTTACCCTCAAGTAAAAATTTCAAAGCCGAATGCTCGCTATCTACGGGTAAAAATTTCGCACCTTTTAGAAATTTTCCAGCAACGACCAAGCTTTCTTTGTTTGCCAAGGCGATTTTTTTGCCAAGTTCCTTTGCTTTTAAAGTGCTTTTTAATCCTGCAAAACCTACAATGGCATTGAGTAAAAGCTTATCTTGACATTCTGTTAAAATTTGCTCTAAACCTTCTTGCCCTATAAAAACCCTATCGTGTTTTACTAAATGCTTATCTTTAGAGTTTTTAATCGCTACAAATTGGGGTTTAAATTGTTCTATTTGCTCATTTAAAAGAGCGATGTTATCCCCACAAGCTAAAGCAGAAATGGGAATGTTTTTTAAAGCAGCAAGTTTAAGAGCATTTACTCCTATACTGCCCGTACTTCCAAAAAGTATCATAAAAGAGCAACCATCACAAAAGCAGCAATGATCACCGCATCGATCCTATCGAGCACGCCCCCATGACCAGGGATAAGATCTCCACTATCCTTTACACCCGCTTCTCTTTTAAAATAACTCTCAAGCAAATCACCAATGACTGCAAAAAATGCTACAAAAAATGAGCAAAGCAAAGAAAGCCAAAAACTATAAACAAAAATTCCTATCAAAGTGCCCAAAATACTCGCACAAACAAGACCACCTATCACACCTTCTAGGGTTTTGTTAGGACTTGTTGGAGAAAAAGGGGTTTTACCCATAAGTTTTCCGATAAAATACGCCCCACTATCACAAGCTGCAACGATAATGATAAGCCAAAAAAGTGCAAACATACCCTGATCTAAATACACCTGCCAAAGCGCTAATACAGGCAAACTAGGATAAATATAAATAAGAGCTGGTTTTAAGGAAGCCTTTTTATAAACTAAATATCCAACGACTAATAACAAAGCTAAAATCCCAAAAAGCAAAGCTTTATGCGATAAACTTCCCAAAATAAAAGCTATAGCCAAAGGGATAATAGAGATATTTTCTAAAGCAAAAAGTTTTTTTGCTTCACTAAAAGATAGATACAATAAAACCGCAAAAACGATAAAATTGATAAAAAATTGATCAATCAACGCGATAATAATAATAGCCCCTATCATCACAAGAGCTGAAATAATTCTAGTTGTATTAAACATATTTTTCCTTATATACTAATATCTAAGCGATGAATGCTTTGTGCGTCTTTAAAATTTGGATCTTTAGACTCATCTTCTTTATTTTTCTCATCATCGCTGGTTTTAGCTTCTTGATTGTGTTTTTTCTTTTTTTCTTCTTGTTCGGCTTTTTCTTTGATCTCTTCTTTGATTTCATGAGTCTCATTGACTTTCTCAAGCTTGTTTAAAGTTTTTTCTTTTTCATTAAATTCAGCCATATTTAGCGTAGCTGCAAAACCTTCTTTTGCAAGCTCATTACTCGCTTGAGTGGCAGGATAAGCCATATTTTGATTAACAAAATTCATATTTCCTATTGGGCTAACTGGCATTTTTAATCCTTTGTGATATTAATACTTTTAAAATTTGTATAATTTACAAACGCCTTTTGCTGAACCTTAACAAAATTTTTTAAGGTATAATCGACCCAATACGAACCTTTCTTTAACTTAGAAAAGCTTACACAAAGCCTTGCAGCAAATTCTATCACATCGAGGCTGATTTTTTGCTTGTTTGATACAATCAAAGTATGTGCGCTAGGAATATCCCTTACATGAAGCCACAAATCATCTTTTTTAGCATTTTTAAGTAAAAATTCATTGCCTTTTTCATTTTTACCCACACAAATTTTAAACTCATTGTAATAAAAATTTGCCACAAGATCTTCTTGTTTATAATCTTGATTTTTTTTGCTATTTTTTTTAGGTAGTAAAATTTCAAGCTCTATCTCACTCTTAGCTTGAAGCAATAATTCTTTCAAACTCAAGGTAAAATCTAACTTTTCTTTTAAATTTTGCCTTTGTATGTTTAAATTTTTAGCTTTTTGTTCTAATTTTTTAGCATTTTTATAATATAAATTAGCGCTTCGCTTAGGACTAAATTCAAGCTTAAATTCAAGCTCTTTGCCTTCAAAATCATCAAGCTTAAATTCCCTTTCATAATCTTTTAAAACACTCAAATTTGCAAACAATACATCAGCCCTTTTTCTGTATTCTAAAGCTTTTAAGAGTAAAGAATTTTCTTCATCTAGACTAGAAAAAAGTTCTTGTAAATTTTGTATTTTTTTATCCACTTGTGCAAGTTTTAAATTTTTTATTTGTTTGATTTTACTCTCATAAATGCTTGTAAATTTGCAAGAAAAATAATCTTTAAAGTTTTTAATTTCCTCAAAATTTTCATCCATTTTATAAGGCTTTAAAGGCTCTAAAATCACATTAGGTTTTACAACACGATAACTTTTATCAATATGCCTTAAAGCCTCTATGATCAAATTTTTTTTATCTGTAAGAATAACATTGGTATTTTTACCCGTAAATTCAAAATAAATCTTGCTCTCATAGCTTTTATAAGCCTTATTAGCTTTTACACTAAAACATAAAATACGATTGCCTTCAAGGACTTTAACTTCCTTTATAAAAGCATTGCTAAAATACTTTTTAAGCATAAAATCAAAAGGTGCATTATAATTTTTTGCATTAAATTTAGCTGTATAAATCGCACTCATTGCACGAGTAAGATCAAAAATAAATCTTTCTCTATCAAAGCTTAATTCCAAAATATTGTCATTGATACGCTTGATAAAATCGATTTTTTTAAACTGAGAAAAAAAAGTTTGCAATTGTAAAAGTTCTGTGTATTTCATAAAAGAAATTATAAAATATTTTGGCGAATTTGTGGTAGAATTACATTAAAAAAGGAAATTTGTGCAGCTTAATGAGCTAAATTGCGTGATTTTATGTGGTGGCAAATCTAGTCGTATGGGACAAGATAAAAGCAAATTGATTCTTAAAAATCAAAATTTAACTCAATTTCAAGTAGAGAAATTTTCTAAAATTTTTAAAAATGTCTATGTGAGTGCGAAAGAAGACAAATTTGAAAACCATTTTAGCTTGATAAAAGATTCTTTAGAATTTGAAGTTTACTCTCCTATGCTTGCGCTTTACTCTATACTTTCAAATTTTAAAAATGAATTTGTTTTTGTTTTAAGTGTAGATAGTCCTAAAGTAGGTGAAAATGAGCTTTTAAAAATGCTTCCTTTTTTAGAACAAAACTATAAAATAATCATAGCAAAAACCCCTTTGCATAAACATCCCTTGTGTGGCTTTTATCACAGCTCTTTAGCTCAAACTTGTAAAAAATTCTTAGAAAAAAATGAACAAAAAATAGGACTTTTATTTTCTGAGATTAAAACTAAATTTGTAGAATTTGAAGATGAAGATGCTTTTTTAAATCTTAATTTTTATGAAGAATATGAAAAATTTAAAAGCGAGTTAAAATGAGAAAAATTGCTTTATTTTTAAGCTTATGTGTTTTTATATGGGCTAGTGATTTACAACAAGCTTTAGAGTATGAAAAACAAGGCGATTATAAAAAAGCTATGGAAATTTACAAAAAACTCGCTTTAAAAAATTCATCTGTTTTGATTTCTCAAGAACAAAATAGCTCAAGCCAAGCAACACAAACGCAAAATTCTACCACTATAAAAAAAGAAGAAAAACAAGACTTTTCCCGCTTAGCTTTAGCTAATTATCTTGGTGGAAATGAAAGCTTTAATCCCCTTGGCATTAGCTCTTACAAGATGAATTATTTTTTACCTTTAGCTTATAGTTTTAATTCTTTAGGAGTAAATAATAATAAGAGTGAGGCAAAATTCCAACTTAGTGTTAAAAAAAGACTTTTTGAAAATTTACTAGGACTAGATGAAAAATATTATATAGCCTATACTCAAACTTCTTGGTGGCAAATTTATGAGCATTCTTCTCCTTTTAGAGAAACCAACTATCAACCAGAATTTTTTATAGATTTTCCTTTGTATCTTAAAGATTATGAATTTTTTAACAATCTACGCGTAGGTATATTGCATGAAAGCAATGGTAAGGGAGATGAGAATTTGCAATCTCGCTCATGGAATAGAATTTATGTATCTACGGCTATCTTATATAATAAATTTTTATTTGTTCCACGCCTTTGGTATAGAATTCCTGAAAGCAAAAAAGATGATGATAATCCTGCCATCTTGCATTATATGGGAAATTTTGATGTGAATTTAGCGTATTTAGGCGATGATTATTTTATCAATCTTATGCTAAGAAACAATCTTAAATTCCACGATAACAAAGGTGCTATACAGGTTGATCTAGGATATGATATTTTTAATAACGGAATTTATTGGTATTTACAATACTTTAATGGCTATGGAGAAAGCCTTATAGACTATAACAAACACTTACAAAGACTTTCCACTGGATTTTTGATTTCTTACTAAAACATCCTTTGTAGTTTTATCATTTCTTAAAACAAATTTCATTACAATTTCATTTTTGATAATTATTATTACTATAAGGAAAGATTTGTTTTTTAAGCATATATTGAGTTTAAAAGTGCTTATAGCTTTACTTTTATTCTTTGGAATGATAAGTTTATTTATAGGAGTTATCAGTATCAATGTAAAAGATATTCTTAATCTTAACTCCACTCAACTAGAAATCATAACTCTCACAAGAATTCCTAGACTTATAGCGATTTTACTCACAGGAATGAGTCTTAGTATATGCGGGCTTATCATGCAACAACTCACGCAAAATAAATTCGTTTCTCCAACTACGGCAGGGACTATGGATTGTGCTAAATTTGGCATACTTATTTCTTTAATATTTTTTGCTGGAGCGTCTTTTTTCACTCAAGCTATCATTGCTTCTATATTTGCACTTTTGGGTTCTTTTATATTTATCCAAATTTTAAGAAAAATCAAACTCAAAGATGTGATTTTTGTACCTTTGATAGGCTTGATGTTTGGAGGTATTATTAGTGCTATAACCACTTTTTTTGCCTATGCTTTAAATTATATACAAAATATCCAAGGTTGGCTACAAGGCAGTATGGCAAATGTTATGCAGGGAAATTATGAATTGCTCTACATTTCTTTACCACTTTTTATACTTGCTTATTTTTTAGCTCATAAAATTACCATAGTTGGCATGGGTGAAGATATAGCTTTAAATCTTGGAATTTCTTCTAATGGGATATTATTTTTAGGCTTGATGATTGTAAGCATTATCACTAGCTTAGTGATTGTAAGCGTTGGGATTATCCCTTTTTTAGGACTAATTATCCCAAATTTAGTAGCTCTTTATCTAGGTGATAATCTTAGAAAAAATCTCATCTATATAGCACTTTGTGGAGCTTTGTTTTTACTTATTTGCGATATCATTTCAAGACTTGTTATCTTTCCTTTTGAAATGCCTTTAAGTATCACTACAGGTGTTTTAGGATCTTTAATCTTTATCTTTCTTTTGCTAAAAAGGAAAGTTTATGCGTAAAAAAATGCTGATTTTAAGCTTTTTAACACTTGGTATGATAGGGATTTTTATACTTGTGGGTTTAAATGGCTTTGATGAGTATGCTTTAAAAAGTCGTTTTTTACAAATTGCGGCTATTATCATAGTAGCTATTTGTATCGCTGTTTCAACAGTGATTTTTCAAACTTTATGCAATAACAAAATTCTAACCCCTGCTATCATAGGATTAGATTCTTTATATATGTTGCTTCAAAGTGCTCTTATCTTTTCTTTTGGTGCGGCTAATTTAAGTGTTTATAAAAACGATATCAATTTTTTAATCACTCTAGTTTGTATGGTGGTTTTTTCACTAGGACTTTATAAAATTTTATTTAGTAGCGATAGAAGTATTTATCTTATCATGCTTTTAGGTTTAGTTTTTGGAACACTTTTTAGCACTTTAAGCTCTTTTTTTGAAGTGCTAATCGACCCTGATGAATTCATGGTAATACAAGGAAGAATGTTTGCTAGTTTTGATAATATTGCTTTTGATGTTTTAATTCTTGCTTATATTATTAGCTTTTTAAGTTTTATATGGATTTTTCGCTATATGAAATTTTTAGATCCTTTAAATTTAGGCAAAGATTTAGCGATAAATTTAGGGATAAATTATCAAAAAATTTCAAAACAATTAATGATTATCATAGCTATTTTAACTTCTATTAGCACCGCACTTGTAGGTCCTATAACCTTTTTAGGACTTTTAGTAGTAAATATCACTTATGAGCTATTTAAAACTGCAAAACATAGTATTTTGCTAAGCGCTTGTATACTTATTAGTATTTTGGCTTTACTTGGAGGGGTGTTTTTTGTCTCTAGAGTTTTTGATTATAATGCCACTATAAGCGTGGTTATTAATTTCTTAGGTGGGATATATTTTATCTATCTTGTATTAAAGGGTAATAAATTATGATTAAACTAAAAAATATCACCAAATTTTATGATAATAAAGTCATTATTTCAGATCTTAGCCTTGATTTTCATAAAGGCAAAATCACTTCTATAATAGGAGCCAATGGCGCTGGAAAATCCACTCTTTTAGCTCTAGCAAGTCGTTTGATAAAACCTAGTAGTGGAGAAATTTATATCGATGGAATGAATTTAAAAAATTATAAAGAGCAAATCTTAGCACAAAAAATTTCCATTCTCAAACAACAAAACAATATCAATTTAAGATTAAAAGTTGAAGAATTAGTCGCTTTTGGGCGTTTTCCGCATTCTCAAGGAAGACTTAATACAAACGATAAAATCAAAATCAATGAAGCTTTAGAATACATGGAACTTAGCAACTTAAGAAATGAATTTTTAGATACATTAAGCGGGGGGCAAAAGCAAAGAGCTTTTATAGCCATGATCATCGCTCAGGATACTGAATTTATAATGTTTGATGAACCTTTGAACAATCTTGATATGAAGCATAGCGTACAAATCATGCAACTAATGAAAAATTTAGTCAAAGACTTTAACAAAAGTATAGCTGTTGTATTACATGATATTAATTTTGCTTCGATTTATTCTGATGAAATCATAGCCTTAAAAGATGGGAAGCTTTTAAAACAAGGCTCAAAAGATGAAATCATCAATCAAGAAAATTTAAAACAAATTTATGATATGGATATACCCGTAAGTCAAATTGATGATAAGAAAATTTGTATTTATTTTTAAAAAGGAGAAAATATGAAAAAATCTTTAGTTTTTGCATTTTTTGCATTTTTTTTAAGTCTAATCTTAACAGCTTGTAATTCAAACTCAAATGAAAACAACGCAAGTTCTACAACAAAAACCAACACTGCTACGGTGAAAGTTTTGCCTATTAGTATGAGCGATGAGGGTGATAGTTTTTTAGTGAAGGATAGTCTAGGAGAAAATAAAATCCCTAAAAATCCTTCTAAGGTAGTGATCTTAGATCTTGGAATTTTAGATACTTTTGATGCTTTAAAATTAAATGATAAAGTCGCGGGCGTTCCTGCTAAAAATTTACCAAAATACCTACAACAATTTAAAAACAAACCTAGTGTAGGTGGAGTACAGCAAGTTGATTTTGAAGCCATTAATGCTTTAAAACCTGATCTTATCATCATTTCTGGACGCCAAAGTAAATTTTATGATAAGTTAAAAGAAATAGCTCCAACTTTATTTGTAGGTCTTGATAATGCAAATTTTTTAAGCTCTTTTGAAAACAATGTCTTAAGCGTTGCAAAACTTTATGGTTTAGAAAAAGAAGCTTTAGAAAAAATTTCAGATATTAAAAATGAAATTGAAAAAGCCAAAAGTATAGTTGATGAAGACAAAAAAGCTCTTATCATTCTTACAAATTCTAACAAAATTTCAGCCTTTGGCCCTCAATCTCGCTTTGGGATTATTCACGATGTTTTAGGGATTAACGCAGTAGATGAGAATATAAAAGTAGGCACACACGGAAAAAGTATCAATTCTGAATTTATATTAGAAAAAAATCCTGATTATATTTTTGTTGTTGATAGAAATGTCATCGTAGGCAACAAAGAACGCGCTCAAGGCATACTCGATAATGCGCTTGTCGCTAAAACCAAAGCAGCACAAAACAAAAAAATCATCTATCTTGATCCAGAATACTGGTATTTAGCAAGTGGAAATGGACTAGAGTCTTTAAAAACTATGATTTTAGAAATCAAAAACGCTGTAAAATAATATAACTTCGCAAGGGCTAGTCTCTTGCTTCGATACTTAATAGAATACTTGGGATTTTCAAGAAAGTTTTAGTGGCGGACAGAGAGGGATTTGAACCCTCGAGACCCGTTAAGATCTGCACCCTTAGCAGGGGTGTGGTTTCAGCCACTCACCCATCTGTCCAATAAAGTAAAGTATAAGTATACAAAAAAATAAATAATACCTAGCTTAAAAAGCTAGGAAAAATCAAAGGCTAAGATAAGCCAAAAGCAAAGTTACAACAACCCCTACTCCAAGAACTGCAAATTGTTTACTTCTATCTTTTTTATTTGCAAACAAAGTAATCATAAGCCCTGAAATATAAAGCATAAATAAAGTAATACCAAAACCTACGCTAAGCACAGAAAAATACCAAGCACCCTTATCTTTATGAAGCATAATCATATCTCCAAGCAAAGATCTTGTTTTTAAGGTAATATTGTATTCATTAGTAGAATTTTGAGTTATATTAGCACTATAATGAGTTCCACCTATTGTTATACCTTTATCTTTGCTTTTAATTATATTTGTATTAGATGGTACTTTTAAACCATTTGTTTTTAAATACTCTATTAAAGCTTCTCTTTCTTTACCACTTTCTATAACTTTTGACAATTGATATTGCTCAACTTTTAAGCCCACATCTTGATTAATACCAAAAATATATGCTATACCCGTTAAAGCAAAAAGCAAAGCACAAGGCAAAAAGAACAAACTAAGATAGATATGAACCTGTCTAAACAATTTATTTTTATTGATCATTTTAACTCCTTTTTGATTATCAAAATTTGTGATATTTTGACAAAACAAAGTGAAGCAAAAGTGAATTTTAAATAAAAAGTTTATATTTTTTAAAACAAAGAAAAGAAAAAGCCCTATGATTATAGGGCTTAAGAATTATTTTTTATCAATCACTTGATAATTATAAGGAGCAAGCTCTTTATCATGCTCTAAAAGTTCTTTTGGAGGATTGCCATTAACATCTTTTTCATCTGCATAGTAACGCTCTCCAGCTTTATGATTATTAACATCTACTTTATAATAAAGCTCTCCTGGATTAAATTTTTGAATATCTTCAAAACCTAAATTTGAAGTTTTAAAATCTTTAATTCCATTTGCCGCTGCAATTTCTACAAGTTTAGTTTGTCCCATTCTTGCCATATCAACAGCTTGCAATAACATTCTTGAAGCTTCGCGAGGATTATGGAAACCAGTTGAGTTTTCAGCATTAACAAAATCCGCTCTCATTTGAGCTTTACGATGAAGTTCTAAAACTTCTTTTAGCTCTTCACTAATTTTTTTCGTATCAGCTTTTCCATCGCTTTGGAATTTTTCCATATTACCTAGCTCATCGCGTAGTTTTTTAGTATCCATAATCAAACTAACAATTGCGTACTCTGCAGTTCTTTGATCATGCGCAACGCTATTTTGTATGTCAAGCACTTGAGCTTTTAAATAATCTTCGCTTTGTTTATGACAAGACTTACAAGCAGAGTTAATATCTCTTAAAGGAGAGGTGATATTGTGTTGAGTAACCTTTTTAGCTCCTTCTCTAACATAAGGCATATGACAATCCACGCAACTTACCCCATTTGCAGCATGCACACCGCCACTATAAAGTTCGCTTTCTGGGTGTTGAATTTTAATAATTTGTGCCCCTGTTAATTTATGAGTAAAATCAGCTCCAAATACTCCACGAACTTTATCATAATAATCATCTAACATTTCAATTCTAAATGGTTGTCCTTTTTTCCACTCACTCCAAGGAAAAGTTAAAACTATACCATCGGTTTCAATCTCTTTAGCTTTATTACCATCTCTCCAAAACTCATACTCATCATAATTTTTCTGAGTTCCATTCCACCATTTTTTAGAACTATCATCTACAATAGTTTCACCCATTACCTTTACTTTTTCCCCAGTTGGTTTAAAATAGTATTCAACATGGCATTGAGAGCAAACTAAAGTTCTCATTTCTTCTCTTGTAGCTTTTACGCCTTGCACTGGATCTTTTTCATATCCTCTAGAAACTAAAGCATTAATAGCTGCTGGACGAGTAAGTCTTAAACTCATATCATTTGGATTGTGACAATCTGCACAAGTTACACCCATTCTTTTACCACCATGTGGGCCTGCATGTTCAGGTGAATTTTCTACTATACCATCAACGGCTGGGATATTTTTAATCATAGTCCAATAATTTGTAGAGTTAAAAGCGGTAAAATCCCCTTTAGCAACATTTTTTATAAGCCATGGAGTCCATCCACTATGACAATTCATACAAGCTGCGGGTTGGCCTTTAAAAGCAGCAAGTCCGTGAGCATTAAGAAAATCCTTGTTGTTTCTTGCTGTTTTCATTTGATCTACTTGAACCCAAAAATGCCCTCTTTCTTCATTGAAATCAAGACTAAAAGGATATCCTGCCCAAAGTATGGTTAATTGAGGAAAGCGAATCAATTTTGAATAAGCTAAATTACCACCAAATTCAGTAGCTTTAGGCTCTTCTTTTTCAACTGTTAAATACATTTTTAGTTGCTCTGGAAAAACCTTACCCCATTTTTCAAAATTTGGATCATCATCGCTAAGCAAAGAAAAATCAGCATTTGCTGCAATGGCATTTTTATTTGCTTCATCTTCTTTTTTTTGATTGATATCATTATTTAGCCATAAAACTCCCGCTATAAGTAAAACCAAAACGACAATACCTAAGCGTAAAATATTTTTTTTCATTCATCTTCTCCTTATTAAATTCCGTGTTTATGTCCAACATCTTTATGACAAGAAGCACAATTTAATGACTTGTCTGCATGTGGATTTGTTGTAGCATTGATAGCTGTTTGAGCAAAATCTGCATGACAGCGTATGCAGTTTTCTTGCACCATTTTTCTGCTTTTTTCAGTCGCGCTCAAATTTGTAGGCAACTCATCAAGTTTAAAAGTAAAAGCATAAGCATGCCCTAAACCACTTTGAGCCTTAGCTATCCATTTAGCTACAAAATTATGTGGCAAATGGCAATCTACACAAGTTGCTCTTGGTTCGCCTTTGACTTTTTGAGAGTGTGGCCCTGCCATGTATTCGTTATAAACTTCATTCATAATATGGCAGTTATTACAAGATTCACTTGCATTGCTTAAATAAGATGTGCCCTTAGCGTTATAAAAGGTATAAAACCCAACCGCAAAGAAAACAAAAAGCAAAACAAGAAAAATAGTAAAAAGATTCGAAGTTTTCTTCAAAATTTTCCTCCTTAAAATTATCATTTCTCAAAACCTTCAATGAAATAACAATGTCACAGAATTTCCCAGAAATAAATTTTTTAATTTTAACATAGATAAATTTAATATAATTTTAAAGATATATTTACTCTTAATTAACCTAAAAAAATTTAAAACTTTTATTCAATAATTTTAAAATAAATGATAAAATATAACAAAAAAAGGAAAAATTAATGCAAACAAGTCCTGATATGTTTATCAATCGCGAACTTTCTTGGCTTCGCTTTAATTCTCGTGTGTTAGACCAATGTTCTAAAAATTTACCCTTGTTAGAAAAATTAAAATTTATAGCTATATATTGCACCAATTTAGATGAATTTTATATGATACGCGTTGCAGGCTTAAAACAACTTTTTTCAGCTGGAGTTAATGCAAGCAGTAGCGATGAAATGACACCGTTGCAACAATTAAAAGCTATACGCAAATATTTACACCAAGAAAAAGAGCTTTTGGAGCGTTATTTTAATGAAATTACAAGTGAATTAGAAAAAGAAAATCTTTTCATAAAACATTATGAGAATTTAGATGAAAATTTAAAACAAAAATGTGATGAGTATTTTTTCTCCAATATTTTTCCTGTTATTGTTCCAATAGCTGTTGATGCTACTCACCCCTTTCCGCATTTAAACAACTTATCTTTTTCACTAGCGGTTAAAATTTGCGATAAAGCGCATCCTGAACTTGTAAAATTTGGAATGATTAGAATTCCGAGAGTTTTACCTCGTTTTTATGAAGTAAGTGCAAATATTTATGTTCCTATAGAAAGTATAGTCCATCAACACGCAGAAGAAATTTTTCCAGGCTATAAACTCTTAGCTTCAGCAGCATTTAGAGTGACTAGAAATGCAGATATGGTAATAGAAGAGGAAGAAGCTGATGATTTTATGATGATTTTAGAGCAAGGCTTAAAACTTCGTAGAAAAGGAGCTTTTGTAAGATTGCAAATTCAAAAAGATGCAGATGAACAAATCGTAGAATTCCTTAATACTCACATGAAAATTTTTCATAAAGATGTTTATGAATATTCTATCTTACTTAATCTCCCTAGCCTTTGGCAAATCGCAGGAAATAAAACCTTTACACATCTTTTAAGCCCACTTTACACGCCTAAAACTTTACCACCTTTTGATGAGAATTTATCTATTTTTGATGCTGTAGAAAAAGAAG
Source organism: Campylobacter sp. CH246 (assembly GCF_004378835.1). NCBI lineage: Bacteria > Pseudomonadati > Campylobacterota > Epsilonproteobacteria > Campylobacterales > Campylobacteraceae > Campylobacter > Campylobacter sp. CH246. The sequence continues at coordinate 64,358 of NZ_RYYA01000009.1, read as the reverse complement.
ATATACTCATCATACAACCTTTTGAAAGTTTTGATCCAGTTTATAAATTTATTAAAGAAGCAAGCAAAGATCCTGAAGTAATTTCCATAAGAATGACACTTTATAGAGTTGAAAAAAATTCCAATATAGTTCAAGCTTTAATTGATGCCGCAAGCGATGGAAAACAAGTAACTGTGATGGTAGAATTAAAAGCACGCTTTGATGAAGAAAACAATCTTCATTGGGCGAAAGCTTTAGAAAATGCCGGAGCTCATGTCGTTTATGGTATTACAGGTTTTAAAGTACATGCTAAGGTTTCTCAAGTCATACGCAAACAAGGAGATAAACTTAAATTTTATATGCATTTAAGCACAGGAAATTATAATGCAAGCAGTGCTAAAATCTATACCGATGTGAGTTATTTTACAAGCAAAGTAGAATTTGCAAGAGATACGACAAAATTTTTTCATATCTTATCAGGCTTTAGCAAAAACCGTCGTCTTCAAACTCTTTCAATGAGTCCAAATCAAATCAAAGAAAAAGTTTTAGAAATGATACGCATTGAAACAAGCAAGAAAAATGAAGGTGTGATTATAGCTAAAATGAATTCTCTTGTGGATAGTGATATCATACAAGCGCTTTATGAAGCAAGTAAGGAAGGGGTACAAATCGATCTTATCATACGCGGAATTTGTTGCTTAAAACCTGATGAAGAATACAGCAAAAACATACGTGTTAGAAGCATCATAGGAAAATACTTAGAACATGCTAGAGTATTTTATTTTAAACATAGTGAGCCAAATTATTTTATATCGAGTGCAGATTGGATGCCAAGAAATTTAGAGCGTCGCTTAGAACTTATGACTCCTATATATGATGAAAGAAGCAAAGCTAAATTAGCTCAATTTTTACGCTTGCAACTTAGTGATAATGTTTTAGCTTACGAGCTTAAAAACAATGGAGAGTATGAAAAAATTCCTTCTTCTGAAAAAATCATAGATTCTCAACAAACCTTAGAAGAATATGTAAGTAAAATTTATAAAACACTTAAAAAAGATACAGATCAAAGTCGTGCAACGCACTTAGCTTCCAAACTTTTCAAAGAAAACTAAAAGTTTTTAGGGTTTTTACTCTAAAGACTTATTTACTTGTTTGTTATAAAAAAGGGCTTTAAGATAAAGCCCTAGGAGATTTCCCATAGAAATAAACAATCATTTCTAAACTATAAAAAGATTTAGAAATGATTTTTAAGATTAAAATTTATATTTAAGTCCTACTTGACCACTTAAGTAAGTTTCATTTTTATTATCTACTTTACCTGCTAGTATTTGTTTAGCACCAAAGCCAAGATTCATACTGAGTTGATTTGTAAAATCTACATTACCGTGAGCGTTGGCATATCAAAAGGGACTTATATGATTGGTGGCTGCGGAAAATAAAAGAGGGAGCTTCTGTAGGGCATAGATACAGCTGCCTTTGCGTTTTGGCGTCCTATGCCGTTAAGTGCGATATTCCGGAAGATGAGCTTTTTACGGACGCTTTTTCCCTATTGCAGTTTCTTGATGATATGTCAGATGATGAGCATAACCGTTTTACTAAGCGTGATATAATGGACGCTATGCAGTTTTATCAAGAAAATTATGTCACATATAGTCGAAGTGAAGCGGAAAGAGTATCGGCTATTCCTATGCCAGCGAATAAAAGGAATTACCAAAAACAGGCTGATCACTTAGAAGAAGCAAGGGCAATTCGTGATATTCGTATGAAAAGACAGGATAGGGATTGGAGAGAGGGAAATGGTAGACCAAAAGGCAGCGGAGAAAAGTCGAAGATTGTCGAAGAATGGCAGCGTCAGCACCCGGACGGAAAGAAAGCAGACTGCATACGGGAGACAGGATTGAGCAAGCCCACAGTTTACAAGTGGTGGAAGTAGGGCATACTTGAAATGCCGAAAGGCATATGGTATAATGCCAGTAGGCGAAAATGACAGAAGTGCTCATGTGGCACAGCAAAAAGCCCCGGAGGTCGCAACTCCGGGGCTTTTCTATTCCGTTCTGGGTGGGTGGCTTAATCCCAAGGCTGGCTACCAGTTATTCTTCTCCGTCCAACCATTTGCAGATGTAGTAGGCAACTACACTTGCCAAAACACATCAACAGACAGGCACAGGGCATAACGGAACAGCTAAAGGCAGAAAACGCCTTAGAATGGACAGGATGCCTCAATAACATAAGGGCTTGTGCGAGGGAGATTGTGGAAAAGGAAATTATTTTTGCATAAACAGATGATTAGTGGCAGGGGGAAATCCTGCCGCTTTTTCTGCTTTAGTTTGTCAGCTTGACAAATAAAGGGTTAAGGAGTATAATTAGATTCAGTATTATACAAGGAGTTAATAAATATGCGGCAAGGTATTCTTAAATAAACTGTCAATTTGATAGTGGGAACAAAAAGTAGCAGTCCCGTTTCACTTTTAATATGGGGCTTAGTTTTTTGTACCCAGTTTAAGAATACTTTTATCATGTAATTTTATATGCCCGAAAACATATAAGTGTTTTGGGGCTATTGGAGTTATTTACCCAGTGATAGGAGTATTTATCACTGGGTATTTTTATGCCCTTTTTTGGGTGTTGATAGGAGAAAAATTACATGAAAATAATTAACTTAGGCATTCTGGCTCACGTTGACGCAGGAAAGACAACATTAACGGAAAGTTTATTGTATACCAGTGGTGCAATTGCAGAACTAGGGAGCGTAGATGAAGGCACAACAAGGACAGATACAATGAATTTGGAGCGTCAAAGGGGAATCACTATCCAGACAGCAGTGACATCTTTTCAGTGGGAGGATGTAAAAGTCAACATTATAGATACGCCAGGCCATATGGATTTTTTGGCGGAAGTATACCGTTCTTTATCCGTATTAGACGGAGCAGTATTATTAGTTTCTGCAAAGGATGGCATACAGGCACAGACCCGTATACTGTTTCATGCACTACAGATAATGAAGATTCCGACAATTTTTTTCATCAATAAAATTGACCAAGAGGGGATTGATTTGCCAATGGTATATCGGGAAATGAAAGCAAAGCTTTCTTCGGAAATTATAGTGAAGCAAAAGGTTGGGCAGCATCCCCATATAAATGTAACGGACAATGACGATATGGAACAGTGGGATGCGGTAATTATGGGAAACGATGAACTATTAGAGAAATATATGTCAGGGAAACCGTTTAAAATGTCAGAACTGGAACAGGAAGAAAACAGGAGATTCCAAAACGGAACGTTATTTCCCGTTTATCACGGAAGCGCTAAAAACAATCTGGGGATTCGACAGCTTATAGAAGTAATTGCCAGTAAATTTTATTCATCAACGCCTGAAGGTCAATCTGAACTATGCGGGCAGGTTTTTAAGATTGAATATTCAGAGAAAAGGCGACGTTTTGTTTATGTGCGTATATATAGCGGAACATTGCATTTGAGGGATGTTATTAGAATATCTGAAAAAGAGAAAATAAAAATCACAGAGATGTGTGTTCCGACAAACGGTGAATTATATTCATCCGATACAGCCTGCTCTGGTGATATTGTAATTTTACCAAATGATGTTTTGCAGCTAAACAGTATTTTGGGGAACGAAATACTGTTGCCGCAGAGAAAATTTATTGAAAATCCTCTCCCTATGCTCCAAACAACGATTGCAGTAAAGAAATCTGAACAGCGGGAAATATTGCTTGGGGCACTTACAGAAATTTCAGATGGCGACCCTCTTTTAAAATATTATGTGGATACTACAACGCATGAGATTATACTTTCTTTTTTGGGGAATGTGCAGATGGAAGTCATTTGTGCCATCCTTGAGGAAAAATATCATGTGGAGGCAGAAATAAAAGAGCCTACTGTTATATATATGGAAAGACCGCTTAGAAAAGCAGAATATACCATCCACATAGAAGTCCCGCCAAATCCTTTCTGGGCTTCTGTCGGGTTGTCCATAGAGCCGCTCCCTATTGGAAGCGGAGTGCAGTATGAAAGCAGAGTTTCACTTGGATATTTAAATCAATCGTTCCAAAATGCGGTTATGGAGGGGGTTCTTTATGGCTGCGAGCAGGGGCTGTATGGATGGAAAGTGACAGACTGTAAAATCTGTTTTGAATATGGATTGTATTATAGTCCTGTAAGTACCCCCGCAGACTTTCGGCTGCTTTCCCCTATCGTATTGGAGCAGGCTTTAAAAAAAGCAGGGACAGAACTATTAGAGCCATATCTCCACTTTGAAATTTATGCACCGCAGGAATATCTCTCACGGGCGTATCATGATGCTCCAAGGTATTGTGCAGATATTGTAAGTACTCAGATAAAGAATGACGAGGTCATTCTGAAAGGAGAAATCCCTGCTAGATGTATTCAAGAATACAGGAACGATTTAACTTGTTTCACAAATGGGCAGGGAGTCTGCTTGACAGAGTTAAAAGGATACCAGCCAGCTATTGGTAAATTTATTTGCCAACCCCGCCGCCCGAATAGCCGTATAGATAAGGTTCGGCATATGTTCCACAAGTTAGCTTAACAGCTTGCAAAAGTCATATAAAATGAGATTTGAAAGGATTAGAGACTAATTATGATGAAATGCGAATGGATATTGTGTCCTGTTTGTGGGAGCAAAACCCGTAATAAAATTAGGAAGGACACTGTTTTGGAGAATTATCCCCTTTATTGTCCAAAATGCAGACAAGAAAGATTGATTAAAGTTGACAACTTGAAGATAACTGTCATCAAAGAGCCAGACGCTTAAGACGCAGAGCCGATGAAATTGTGGAACAATTCACGAATCATCGGCTCTTTTTGTTTCGTATTTGAAAGAACAAACTCACCAAATAAAAAAAACGATATTCGGGTGGGTTATTTTGTTATACCCTAAATTACCCTCTGAATTTGTTTTTAAATTTGGAGGGATTTTTTTATGTCCTTTTTTCGGGCAGTTATCTATCTGCTCATACGAAGCAAAATTTATCAATACATAGCATATCAGAGAACGGCAGGAAACCAGTTAAAAAAATTTCTGCCAGTGCAACGGTACTTCTCACCTTGAAAGTAGAAGTACAATCTCCATACAATAGAATTACTATTTCCTATAACCGTAAAGGTCACAGAGCCTTTGCGGTTTTTCTTTTGTCGATTTTTGTTGGAAAGTGCCGTAGGGCTGTTTCTGATATGCGGTGTCGTTCTCCGCCTCTCCATCTGGATTTTTTACATTTCAAAAATTCAGATGGGAGGTATTTATGGTGAAATATGCACCAAGAAAGGTATATATCAGAGAAAGTGGCGGCTATGTGGAATTATCCTACACGGAGTTCTGCCGTTGCAGGGAATCCGACCAGACCTTGAAGCACAGGGGGAAGTAACGGAACGGACGGACAGCCCCTACGATAATTTGTCCGTATGTTTTTTTCTTGTTGTTAGCTTCTACACTAGTAAAGAAAGCATTATTTACAGCTAGGTTAGCTGTGTAATCATCACCACTATTGATAACAAATTGTTCTATTTTTGGAGTTACAAAAATATAAGAGTTTTCATTCATATATTTTCTAAATTCAGCACCCACTTCAACACTTACAGAATTATTTTTCATAGAATCAATATCTTTGGCAATAGCACCATTTTCTGTATGAGATGGAGTATAACTAAAATAATAATTTACTCCCGCAAAAGGTTTAATAAATAAAGTATTATCACTAAGATCAAATACACGACCTGCATTAGCACTAAGTCCTAAGAATTTACTTGTATAATCTGAGTTATATGCACCATCTACTTTGAACATTGTCTTGTTTAGTTGGAGAAACTTGAGCATAAGCTTTAAGATTAAGTTCCCATTGCGGAGCTATATTGATAGTAGAATACATACCTAATTGGAAGTTATCGCTTTTTTGTTCTAAATTATTGTCTTTGATTTTAGCATTTGCATAAGTAAAATAAGCACCCCATAAAACATTATCATTAGCTTGTTTATCTACTCCCACGGTAGCACCATACATTGCACCACTATCTCCATCGATAATGTTAGCACCACCAAAAGCATTAGCCCAAACACTATTGGTATATTCATTTACATAGCTTGGTCTCATATCACTATCTAAAGCAGCAAATTTAAGGCCATTCATTTTAGAAGCATAAGTTCCAAAAGGATTGTTTAACATTGCTACACGAGAACCTATAGAAACATCATTAGAAATATTCATAGTGGTATTAACTGCACTAGAAGCTGAATTGAAATTAGATACAGATTTACCTGTATTGTCTGTGTCTTTTTTGATTTGTAGGGCTAGTTTTACACCTTCTCTACTTGCTAAATCTGCGCCTATACTTCCTAATTGTTCTGTGATAGAACGAAGTACTAGAATAGAAGCTTTATCATTAGCACTAAGATTTAAATTTGAATTTTTATTTACTAAATCAATGTATTTTTCATCATCGATTTTGCCACCGTTTTGCATAGCTTCTTGTTGAAGTTTTTCAAGTTCAGTTTTTTGTTCTTGTAGGGCTTTTTTGGCTTGCTCATTATCTAAACCATCTATGATTCTAGTGATAGCTTCAAGATCTACTGCGATTTGATTAGTTAAATTTTTAGCCGCTGCAGTAGCACCTCCATTAATCACTAAGCATTTATCACCACCACAGTTTTTAAGGCTAAGTTTATAATCCACAAAGGCACCTCCATACTTCTTATCATCTGTAACATCAAGATAAGCAGCATAATCATCGCCATTTAGCAAGTTTTCATTTATATAAGAACTTGCAGTTTTTAAAATCAAAGCTCCTGCGTTAGTGTCTTCATTAAGTGTATCTGTTTTTATGTCTTTCGCTCTTAAAGCAATAAAATCATTTACATCTAAATTAGAATAAGATTGAGATAAAAATCCAAGACCTGCTTCTTTAAGCGTTGCTGTTCCATTGACTTTAAAAGTATCGCTTTTCATTGAAACAATAGCACTATTTGTTGTGCTAAAGTCTCCATTTACAGTTAAGCTGCCATTTACAGTATCGTTAGTATTTTCTCTGCTACCATTAAAAATTAACAAAGATGAAGCTTTATTTTTATCTATATTGCCAAGATCAAAATCTTTACCTGAACCTTCCATTGTAAAATTAGCATTAATAATTCCTGCATTAAAATAACTAAGTCCTATATCAGTAGTTTTAAAATCTTTGGCATCTACATTGAAATTTTTTACTAAAGCAGCTGTTTTGCCTTGATAATCCATTTGGTTTTTCAAAGTTAAAGAATTATTGCCTAAATCAATGTTGATTTTAGTATCTTCAGGGGCATCATCAAAAGCTGAAGTGCTGATATTAAAAGTTACATCTTGCTTGTTTTTATAATTTTCATTTTTAAAAGTAGCAACATTGTCTTTTTCATTGATATCAAAATATTTGTCTAAATCACTATCGCCATTAAAAGTAATCTCTGCTGCAAAAGCACCCGAATAAAGCAAAGTTGCTACACCTAAGCTTAGCAATATCTTGCTCGAAGCATTTTTCTTCATAAGTTTCTCCTTCAATAAATTTAAACTGAAGGAAAAATTATACCCCCCTAAAAATAAGCTTAAAAATAAAACTATAAATTTTTAATGAAAAATTATAAAACCTAATATATCAAAGCTTTAAGGGTAATAAATCGATCTTAACTTCATATAAAAAATTCTAAAAATTTGAAATAAACTTATGATTTACTTAAAATTAGCGTGATGGTGGAAGCGAGGGGAATCGAACCCCTGTCCAAAAATAATCCCACAAAGACCTCTACATGCTTAGCAAAGATGACTACTTCACCCTACTTCGCTCATCTTCCAAAACTCAAAAGCAAGGCTAAGACTTTATTTCACCTCAACGCTTGTCAAACGCAAGGCTACACTATCAAAAATGACCGAAAATTAAGCTAGATAGTATGACTTAAATTTCAGGCTCAACTGAACTTACGCAGCTTTTGCGTAAGCAGGAGCGAATTTAACGTTGTTTGCGTTTAATTTTATTTGGGCTTTTTACGCTTTGCCCAAAGCGACATGCCATCTAAGCAGACTTACTCCTGTCGAAGCCAAGTCGCTCCCTTATTTAGAAATAATATTTGGAACATTAACAATTAAAGGATTAAAAACCGCTAAAACAGAATCATCATTTTCATATGAACGACAATATTTTTCAAACTGATCACTCATCAAAAGCATCCAATCCGTAAATTCATCACTAGCAGGCCCATTAAAGCGATTTGCTTGCGCCATCATCTCTTCACAAAATACACAAAAATCAGTCACTTCTTCAAGATTTAAGCGTCTTGCTGCCCAAGCGGTATTGTGTGCTAAAGTTTCAAGCTCTTTTATGGCTTCTTTATAACGCACACTATCGCTTCCAAGCTTGATGATTAAAGGTTCAAACCTATCGCACATGGTTCTAAAAAATTGCAAAAATTTTTCTATATCGTCAATTTCATAATCTAATTCTAATTTTGTTAAAATTCCCATTTTTAAACCATAATCATTAAAGTTTAATGTAAATTCTAGCAAATTTTAGCTAAAATCTTATTTTAATTTTTCCAAAATATAAGCAAAGATATGGATAGAATAGTAGAAATAGAAAAATACTCCTTTGATGAAACTTACGAAACTTCGTTGCGTCCTTCAAATTTTGATGGTTATATAGGTCAAGAAAGCATTAAAAAAAATTTAAATGTCTTTATAGCTGCAGCTAAAAAACGCAATGAATGTTTAGATCATATACTTTTTAGCGGTCCTGCAGGACTTGGAAAAACAACACTAGCTAATATCATCTCCTATGAAATGGGTGCAAATATCAAAACAACCGCCGCTCCTATGATAGAAAAAAGCGGAGATTTAGCAGCCATTTTAACCAATCTTAGCGAAGGAGATATACTTTTTATCGATGAAATTCACCGCTTAAGCCCTGCTATCGAAGAAGTGCTTTACCCTGCAATGGAGGATTACCGCCTTGATATCATTATAGGTAGTGGCCCAGCTGCTCAAACTATAAAAATCGATTTACCAAAATTTACTCTTATAGGGGCTACAACGCGTGCAGGTATGCTTAGCAATCCTTTACGTGATCGTTTTGGTATGCAATTTAGATTAGAATTTTACAAAGATAGCGAACTTGCCCTAATCTTGCAAAAAGCAGCTTTAAAACTTAATAAAACTTGTGAAGAAAAAGCCGCACTTGAGATCGCTAAAAGAAGTCGTTCAACTCCTAGAATAGCTCTAAGGCTTTTAAAAAGAGTTAGAGATTTTGCTGATGTTAATGATGAAGAGATTATCACAGAAAAAAGAGCTAATGAGGCCTTAAATTCTTTAGGAGTTAATGAGCTTGGTTTTGATGCGATGGATTTAAGATATCTTGAACTTTTAACCGCTGCTAAGCAAAAACCTATCGGACTTGCAAGTATTGCTGCGGCTTTAAGCGAAGATGAAAATACCATAGAAGATGTAATCGAGCCTTATTTACTAGCTAATGGCTATATAGAACGCACTGCAAAAGGGCGTATAGCGAGTGCAAAAAGCTATAGTGCTTTAAAACTAAACTATGAAAAAACTTTATTTGAGGAGTAAATTTTGCAAAATGGAAAATTCTTTCTTATAAGCTTTATTTTAGTCATTTTATTTCTTTTGCTTTACCTTTTTAAAGGTTTTTTACTTGTAATTATCATAGCTAGTTTAATGGCGGTAGCTACCTCAAATATCAATGCGAAATTTTTAAATCTTACTAAAGGGCATAAATTTTTAGCTTCCATTCTTACAACAACTTGTATGGTTTTGCTTTTCTTTGCACCTTTTGTTTATGCTATGATAGAACTTGCCAAAGCTTTAAAAAATTTTGATATTAATTTAGTCACACAAACACTTGATTATGTCAAAAACTATCAATTTACTTTGCCTGAAAGCTTTAATTTTTTAGAACCTAAAATCAAAGAATTTTTAGCTTCTATAGATTTAAATAGCATTTCTAAACAAATTCTAAGTTATGCTTCAAGTTTTACAAAATCAGGAGCTAAATTTCTTATAGATATGGTTTTAATTTGTGTGTTTTATTTCTTTGCAAATCTATATGGAACAGAACTTGTTATCTATCTTAAATCCATCATTCCCATTGATAAAAAAGAACTCGATGATGTTTTAAGCGAAGTGGGTAATGTTATGGCTGTTGTGCTTTACTCTATGGTAATTGTAGCAATATTTCAAGGTGCACTTTTTGGTTTAATCACAATGTTTTATGGTTATGATGGAATTTTAATGGGAGTAATTTTTGCTGTAAGTTCTCTCATACCTGCTATAGGAGGAGCTTTAATTTATGTGCCTGTAAGTCTTTATGAATTTGCCTCAAACAATCTTAACTCAGCTCTTGTTATTTTTATTTATTCTGTAATTGTAATTTCTTTTATAGCAGATACTTTAATCAAACCTTTAATTATCAAATGGATCAACAAAAAACTTGTAAAAACCCCTACCAAAATCAACGAACTTTTAATTTTCTTGGCTATGATAGCAGGAATTTCAACCTTTGGTTTTTGGGGTATTATACTAGGTCCTGCGATTTTAACCTTTTTTGTATCAACTTTAAGAATGTATGTGATTTTAAAAGATAAGAATTTAATTTAACTTGCCTTAAAAAAGGCAAGTTTTATGTTCTAGGCTTTTGGGCCTATCATTTTAGTAGGATCAACAAATTTATTGAAATCTTCTTCGCCAACCAAACCAAGCTCCATTGCGCTTTCTTTTAAAGAAATACCTTTTTTATGAGCATTTTTGGCTACTTTAGCAGCGTTTTCATAACCTATGTGTGGATTTAGAGCAGTAACTAGCATTAAAGAATTATGAAGATTATGATCGATTTTTGCACGATTTGGTTCTATACCTACAGCACAATGGATATTGAATGAATGCATAGAATCAGCCAACAAATCAAGACTTTGCAAGAAATTATAAATAATCACAGGCTTAAACACATTAAGTTCAAAATTTCCTTGACTTGCTGCAAATCCGATAGCTGCATCATTTCCCATCACTTGTACAGCAACCATAGTAACAGCTTCGCACTGGGTAGGATTTACCTTACCTGGCATAATCGAACTTCCTGGCTCATTTTCAGGGATGATAAGCTCACCAAGACCACATCTTGGGCCTGAAGCTAACCATCTTATATCATTTGCAATTTTCATTAAATTTGCAGCCAAACCTTTCATAGCTCCATGAGTAAAATTAATCGCATCATGACTTGTTAAAGCATGAAATTTATTTGGACTTGAAACAAATTTCGTACCTATAAGTTGAGTTAGCTCTTCACTTACTTTTTGGCTTAATTCTGGATGTGCATTAAGCCCTGTTCCTACTGCAGTTCCTCCTATGGCAAGTTCTCTTAAAGTTGGTAAAGAAGCGATGATTTGCTCTTTTGAATGCAAAAGCATAGAAAGATATCCACTAAATTCTTGTGCTAGAGTAAGTGGCGTAGCATCTTGTAAATGCGTGCGTCCTATCTTGATAATACCATCAAATTCTTTTACTTTTTTTTCAAAAGTTGCAATAAGCTCATCAAGCGCAGGGATAAGCTTTTTCTCTACTTGCTCAACCGCAACGATACTCATAGCAGTTGGAAAAGTATCATTTGAACTTTGACTCATATTAACATGATCATTTGGATGTACAAGCTTTTCTTTGCGAAAATCTCCGCCCATGATTTCAGTGGCACGATTTGCAATAACTTCATTCATATTCATATTACTTTGTGTGCCTGAACCTGTTTGCCAAATCGCAAGTGGAAAATTATCATCAAATTTACCTGCGATAATCTCATCGCAAGCTTGAACTATAGCATTTTTCTTAGCATCATCAAGTTTGCCAAGTTTGTTATTGACTAAAGCTAAAGATTTTTTAAGATTTGCAAAAGCATAGATTAAAACCTTTGGCATTTTCTCACAACCGATTTTGAAATTTTCAAAACTTCTTTCAGTTTGAGCTCCCCAATATTTGTCATTTGGGACCTTAACTTCACCCATAGTATCGTGTTCAACTCTATATTCCATAGTGTTTCCTTTCTAGAAATATTGTTAGAATTATTTAAACAAAAATAAGCATAAAGTTAGCTTATAATTTAAAATTTATTTATATTTTTTTGAAGTATTTGAAAGTTATGTGCAGTTTATTTAAACTGCACGGATTATTCGACTGTTACGCTTTTAGCCAAATTTCTTGGCATATCCACATCATTACCAAGTCTTATGGAAATTTCCATCGCCAAAAGTTGAGTAATGATCATCATTTCAAAAAATTCACACATATAATGATCTTGCTCATTGGTTTTTATAAAATCATCACTTAAATCAAATTCTAAAGGTGAAATGCTAAGCACTGTAGAATCCCTAGCAATAAGCTCTTCAACATTTGATTTTGTTTTTTCATAAAGCATGTGCTTTGGCATTAAAGCTATAGTATAAAGCTTAGAATCAGCCAAAGCAATAGGGCCATGTTTCATCTCTCCTGCAGGATAACCCTCAGCGTGAAGATAAGATAATTCTTTAAGTTTCAAAGCTCCTTCTAAAGCCAAAGGATAAAACACATCTCTGCCTATAAAGAAAAAGCCATGTCCATCTAAATAACGCTTAGATAAACGATGAATTTTTTCATGTAAAGCCTGTTTTACACTCACGCAATTTGGAGTATGCAAAAGTGCTTTAATTTCAGCAGAAACATTTAAATTTCTTTTTTGTGCCATAAAAATAGCAAGCATCCAAAGTGTTAAAACCTGAGTGGCAAAAGCTTTAGTTGAAGCAACTCCTTTTTCTATACCCGCACGAGTTAAAAGACTTAGGTGTGCTAAACGCACTATATTAGAATTATCCACATTACAAATTGCAAAAGTCTTAGCGCCCTGCTCTTTTGCAATCTTTAAAGCCTCTAAAGTGTCTGCTGTTTCTCCACTTTGAGAAATAACGATAAATAAAGAATCTTTTTTTATAATTGCTTCACGGTAGCGAAATTCACTTGCAATTTCTACTTTAGCTTTAACTTTAGCAATTCTTTCAAACAAATAAGCACTTGCCATTGCAGCATGATAGCTTGTTCCACAAGCACAAAGCGTGATTTCATCTACTTGACTTAAATCTTCATTGTTTAACTCATCAAAAACGACTTCATCGCCTTGAATACGCCCCATTAAAACTTCACTCATCACGCGACTTTGTTCATAAATTTCTTTTTCCATAAAAAAGCGAAAGCCATCTTTTTTTGCATAAGCCTTATCGCCTGAAAGCTTAGAAAAACAAAGTGATTTTAAAACATCATTTTCATAAACAACAAGCTCATCTTTACTCGCGTATCCCAAGCTTAAATCTTCAAGATACATTACCTCATCACAACTTCCTATCAAAGGCGCATCACCTGAAGAAAAATACCATTCTTTATTTGCATTTTTACCGATAATCAAAGGAGCAGCATTTTTTGCAAAATACACATGTTTGGGATCTTTTTTTGTTACTAACAAAGTAGCAAAAGCACCGCGAAGTTCTTTGATGGTTTTTTGCCAAGCTTCAAAAACTCCCAAATTTCTTGCATAAAATTCAAAAAGCTGGACAATAACTTCTGTATCGGTTTGACTTAAAAAACTCACGCCTTCTTTTTCAAGTTTGTCTTTGATTTCTTTATAATTTTCTATAATACCATTGTGAATCACACAAGAATACTGTCCTAAATGAGGATGTGCGTTGATTTCAGTAGGCTTACCATGAGTTGCCCATCTTGTATGACCTATAGCAAAACCATAACCTTGACTTTCAAAATCCGTGCATTTATTCGCCAAATTTTCAAGCTTTCCTACAGCTTTAAAAAAACTAAGCTCTCCTTCTTGCATCACTGCCATACCCGCACTATCATAGCCACGATATTCTAATTCTTTAAGTCCATTTAGTATAATTTGTTTTTTTTCATTATTTCCTATATAGCCTACGATTCCACACATTTTGTTACTCACTTATTAATAAATTAACTAACTTTTGCTCGCTATGTTCTAATTTTTCATTCTTTTGAAAAATAAAAATATTACGCGTTCTTTGTCTTATGGTTTGAATTTTTGCTGCACATAAAACAAGTTCAAGTTCATTAAAAACATTCATCAAATACGCCATTAAACCCTGCTGATCTTTGGTATTAAGACCTAATTTGGCATACATTTTAGAATAGTTTAAGTCTAATTTTAACTCATCTTTTTTAATGATTGGCTTTTTAATTTTTTTCAAATTAAAACCAGAAAGATTTGAATTTAAAAGCTCGCAAAGTTTTAGTTTTTGCTCATCACTGATAATATTATCATATTCAAATCTTAAATAAATTTTATTATCAAAAAGTTCAAAAAAGTTCATGAAAATAAGATTTAAATTTGTTAAAGAACTTAAAATAATGGCAATATTAAAATGAAGTGGTGCAACAATTTGCAAACTAAGATTTGTTTCATTACTAAACCAAAATTTAAAATCATTTTCTTTGGCTAATTTAGAAATCATAACAATATCTTCAAAAGTATTTTTTATAATAAAAAGATTTGATTTGATATGTATGATTTTATCTTGCAAAATTTCATCTTGCTCTAAAAAAATCTTACTTCTTTTAAGTGTTAATTCTTTTTTTACTCTTCTTGCGCTTTCTTCAAGTAGATTTTCATCTTCAAAACCTTGTTTTGCATTTTCTAAAAGTTTATCAAGAACTCTAAAATAAAAAGCATTATAATTTAAAGCCTTAGCCTTTAGCCAAGTTAAAGTGTATAAAAGCTCTAAATTTTCTAAATTTTCTAGCTTAGAAACCAAGCTACTTACAACAATAGGATTGTATATATCTTCTTTTTCTACAAGATCTTTTAAGGCATTATTGTTTTTAAATATCTTAAGACCCCATTCTAAAATTTCATTCTTTAAATCAAATTTAGAGCAATACGCTCTATATATGCCTGCTAAAGAAATTTCATTTTCACTTTCTATAGCGCTTAAAAGTATCACAAGCTTTAAAATCATTTTTTCATCGGTTTTAAGTTTTTGGAGTATCTCAAGCTCATCTTCATATTTTTCAAATTCACTTAACATAAGAAAAACTTGCTCATCAAAACTATAATTTCCTTCTTCATCGCTTAAAAAACGAACTGTCCAAAAAGGCTTACATAAATCTTTTAAAATTCCACTATCAAGCAAAAGTTTTAAAACACAAAAACTATGCCTTTTATAAAAAATTTTCTCAAAAAGTATTAAAGCTTTTTCTATATCTTTTTTACCGTATTTCAATCTTCTTAGGGCAAAAACCAAGTTAAGATCGAAAATAACATGTTTATCTTCAAGTTTTAATAAGTATTCTAAAACTTCCACAAGAGTTTTAAATTTATATTCTTGTTTAAGAGTATGATTTAATCCATCTTGAATTTGCTTTGCTAAAAAGTGTGTATAAAAACCTATAGTATGCATACTTTGCAAAGCCTTTTGAACCAACAACTCATTTGCTCCAAAATGTTTTTTAGCTTTTTTATACATTAATTCACTCAAATCATGAACATTAATAAGTAAAAATTCATCCTCATCTTTAGCACTTAATAAATTCATCGCTGATTTTAAAGAAAGTAAAAAATCTCCAGCTAAACGCAACTCGCTTAAATTTTTTTCATCTATAAAATTTAAAGCATAATTTTTTGGAGAAGTCTTAAAAAGAACAAGCAAACTCTCTAAGGATCTTAAATGATTTAATCCGCCAAAATCTTTTAAGATATTAAATTCTTGCTTTATAAATGGAATGTCAAATTCTTTAAAATTTTCTAGTAAAAGCTTGGCAAAATCATTTTTATTTTCTTTTATAATACTCTCAAATTTTATCTTAATCCCTTTAAATAAAATCCTAGAACCACATATGAAACGAGTTTGTATTATAGAAGTCTTAAGCTCATTGCTAGCATTATAAAGTCCATTAAATTCTAAGATAACCGAATCAATTTGCAAATGCGCATCATTTAAAATTTCGATAAAAGCCTTAATTATAGGTTTTAAATGAAAAGCCTTAATATCTTTATAAACAAAAATCAAAGAAATACTTTCATTAAAACAAAGACTATTATTTGCATATGCTTTGCTTGCTAAAACACAAAAAGGGATATTATCACTTGGAGGTGAAAAATCATCAAAATAATCTTTAAGAACTATATCATAAGCTTTTTTTATGAAATTATCCATATTTTTAGAATGATATAAGCTAAATGCCCCTTGCTTAAGAAAAAATTTTCTACAACTTTGGGTATAGGAACTAAGATTTTTTTTAAAAATTTCTAATTCTTTATTTAACAAAATTTCTACTCTCTTTAAATTTTAATATTTTAATAATAATCTTAACAAAAATATCTTTTATTTTGGCTTTTTCTATAAACTCTTTTTCAGTAAGCAAAAATTATAATGCTTTATTTAAAAACAGTAAAAGAGTAAAATTAAAATGAAAAATTTAATCACCAAACTAGAAAATGAAGAAAGATTAAACCAAGAAGAAGCCAACGCACTTTGGGATCTAGATCTTTTTACCTTAGGTAAATACGCTCACAAAAAACGCACTAAACTTCATGGAAAAAAAGTCTATTTTAATATCAATCGCCATATCAACCCAACTAATATCTGTGCAGATACCTGTAAATTTTGCGCCTTTTCAGCACACCGAAAAAATCCTAATCCTTATTTGATGACTCATGAAGAAATCATGAAAATTGTTGATGAAACCGTAAAACGAGAAACCAAAGAAGTACATATCGTTTCAGCTCACAACAAAGATACAACTTGGCAATGGTATTTAGAAATTTTTAAAATGATAAAAGAAAAATATCCTAATCTTCATGTAAAAGCTATGACTGCTGCTGAGATTGATTTTTTACATCGTCGTTTTAAAATGAGTTATGAAGAAGTGATAGAAAAAATGCTTGAATACGGCGTTGATTCCATGCCAGGCGGTGGAGCTGAAATTTTTGATGAAGAAGTGCGTAAGAAAATTTGTCATGGAAAAGTTAGCAGTGAAAATTGGCTTAAAATTCATAAACTTTGGCATGAAAAAAGCAAGCAAAGTAATGCTACCATGCTTTTTGGACATATAGAAGAAAGACATCACAGGATCGATCATATGTTAAGACTGCGCGATCTTCAAGATCAAACTGGTGGATTTAATGCTTTTATCCCTCTAGTTTGGCAAAGGGATAATAGCTTTATACAAACTGATAAAATCATGGATAGTGAAGAAATTTTAAAAACCATTGCCATTTCTCGTTTAGTGCTTGATAATATTAAAAATATCAAAGCTTACTGGGCAACAATGACTTTAAATTTAGCCATGGTAGCACAAGAATTTGGAGCTAATGATTTAGACGGCACTATAGAAAAAGAAAGCATACAAAGTGCAGGTGGTGCAAAGTCCGCCAAAGGCACAAGTTTAAAAACTTTTATCGATATGATAAAAACTTCAAATCTTATTCCTGTAGAACGCGATAGTTTATACAATGAGCTAAAAACCTACTAAGGAGAAAAAATGAGCTTTTTTAAACTCAAAGAAAACAATACGAGTTTTAAAACCGAAGTTATAGCAGGGCTTACTACTTTTTTGGCTATGGTTTACATTATCCCCGTAAATTCTAGCATAGTAGGAAATACAGGAATGCCCATAGAAGCTTTAATCACCGCAACAGCTTTAATCACCATAGTTGCAAGTGCTTTTAATGCTTTTTTTGCCAATACTCCTGTAGCTATGAGTGTAGGAATGGGTTTAAATGCTTATTTTACCTTTGCGGTTTGTTTAGGTCAAAACATAGCTTGGCAAAGTGCCTTGGGAGCTGTTTTTATTTCAAGTATTATTTTTCTCATACTTTCTTTTACGCATTTTCGCCTTTGGGTAATCCGCAATATCCCAAAAGATTTACGCCTTGCAATTTGTGCGGGCATAGGTTGTTTTATTGCATTTTTAGGCTTAAGTCAAATGGGTGTGATCATGCATAATAAAGATACTTTAGTCAGCATAGGAAATTTCAAAAGTCCTCATGTGCTTTTTGGAATTTTCACTCTAGCTTTAATCATCTTTTTTTGGGCTATAAAACTTCGCGGAGCTTTTATTTTGGGAGTATTAGCAAGCTCCATTATTGCTTGGATTTTCCATTTAGACAATGCAAGTTCTCCTGTGCAAATCTTTTCTTTGCCAAATTTTAGCATGGAAAATGGTTTAGGAGCCATCTTTTTACAACTTGATATCAAAAGTGCCTTAAATATTACTATGATACCTATAATTCTTACTTTTTTTATCACTCAACTTTTTGATAGCATAGGAACTATCACAGGTGTGGGTGAAAGAGGAAAGATTTTTGATGATCCTAAAAATGGAGAAAAAAAACTAAGCAAAACCTTAATGGCAGATGCAACAGGATCAGCCTTAGGAGCTATGACAGGCACTTCTACAGTTACAGCCTTTGTTGAAAGCACTACAGGGGTTGAAAGCGGAGGAAGAACTGGGCTTACAGCTTTAGTTGTAGCTATTTGTTTTGCTTTTACACTTTTTTTACTGCCACTTTTTAAAGCCATTCCTGCAAACGCAATATACCCCGTACTTGTAATGGTTGGAATTTTAATGTTTATGGAAGTTAAAAATATAGATTTTAAAGATAGTGCTATAGCTGTAGCAAGCTTTTTTACTATTATCATGATGCCTTTTACTTACTCCATCACCACAGGTTTTGCTTTTGGTTTTCTTTCTTATTTACTTGTACGAATTTTTAAACGCGAATGGGATAAAATCAATCTTGGCATTATAGTTTTAAGTTTATTATCTTTGGGTAATTTTTTACTTATGGCACTACAATAAATAAGGATATATAATGATATTTTACTCCTATGAAGAATTTAAAGAAGATGTAAAAATTCTTGCTAAAGAAATTAAAAAAGATTTTAACCCTGATGCACTTTTAGCTATAGCAAGAGGGGGGATGAGTTTAGGACACTCTTTAGCAGTGGCTTTAAAAACGCGTCAACTTTTTGCTTTAAACTCAATTCATTACGATGATACGAAAAAACTTGATACTATTGAAATTTTTAACATTCCTGATTTAAGCAAGCACAAAAAAATTCTACTCATTGATGATATAGTAGATAGTGGAGAAAGTTTAGCAGAAATAAAAAAAGTTTTGCTTGAAAAATTTCCTCATATTGAGCTTAAAATTACAACCATTTTTTACAAAAAAACCGCTCTTTTAGAGCCTGATTTTAAAGTAAAAGAAGCTACTGAATGGGTGGATTTTTACTGGGATATAAACCTTGATTAAAAATTTGCTATAATTTTACTTTTATAATTTTTAGGAGTTTTTGCTTGAGAATAAAATTTATATCTTTTATTTTAATTTTTTTTGCTATTTTTGCTTTTGCTAAAGAACAAAATTTAGATGATTTCGAACAAGAATACCAAAACTATCAAGTAAACGATCCACTTTCAGGATATAACAAAGCTATGACAAGTTTTAATGTGGCTTTGTATGATTATGGTTTGCGTCCCGTTCTTAAAGGCTATAACACTATCACTCCTGAATTTATAAGATTAGGGGTAAGAAATTTCTTTGATAATTTACTTGCTCCTTTGCGTTTTGTAGGCAATATTTTACAGTTTAAATTTGAAGAAGCGGGAGAAGAATTTAAAAGATTTACCGCCAATACCATTATGGGCTTTGGTGGACTTATGGATGTGGCATCAAAAATGGGTCTTAAAAAACATCCCGCGGACTTAGGAACCGTTTTGGCTCACTGGGGTGTAGGAAGCGGTTTTCATATTGTCTTGCCTATACTCGGCCCTAGTAATCTTAGAGATACTCTTGCTTTACCTGCAACTTGGTATGCAAGTTTTACTGCTTACATTGATCCTACTTGGGCAAGTATAGCTATAAGTGCTTATGGATTTGGTAATGAACTTAGTTTTAGACTTGATGAAATTGATGAAATTTATCACAACACGCCTAATTTATATCCATTCTTGCGTGATGCTTACGAGCAAAGACGCAATGAACTTAGCAAATAAAGGAAAATAATGAAAAAAATATTTTTAATCTTGGCTTTATTTTTTAATGCTTTTGCCTTACAGCTAGATGAAATTTCTAGTACTATGCAAAAAAACATTGATGCAAGCTTAAAACTTTTACAAGATAGCAAAGAAGACAAAAAACAAGCTGCTGATGGAATTTTTAAACTTTTTGATAGCATAATAGATTATAAACTCATGGCAAAACTCAGTCTTTCGAAAAATTATTCTAAATTAAATCCAAAAGAACAAGAAAAATTTACCACAGCCTTTGAAGCAAGTCTTAAAAAAAGTTTTACCGATAAACTCAGTCTTTATAAAGATCAGGTTTTAAAGGTCAAAAATGGTGAGTTAAAAAATGAAAAACGCTATTTTTTAACCACTTCTATGGTAGTAGATGGGGAAGAAAAAAATATCATTTTCAAATTTTACAATGATAATAACAACTGGCTTGTTTATGATGTAGATGTTTTAGGTGTGAGTATAGTACAAACTTATAGATCACAATTTGGAGATATTTTAGCCAACCAAGGCTTTGATGCCCTACTTCAAAAACTTGAGAGTATTGTCATAGAATAATGTTTGCAAAGCTTTTAAAGTTTTTTATTTCTCGTCCAAAAAGTACTTTTTTTGGAACCTTGTTTATATGCCTGTTTTTAAGCTTTTTTGCTTTTAAGCTTAGCGTAGATGCAAGTGCTGAAAGTTTACTTTTAGAAGATGATGCAGATTTAAAAACTTTTAGAGAAATTTCAAAACATTATAAAAGTGATAATTTTTTACTTTTAGCCTTCAAACCCTATGATGAAAAACCTTTTTCAAATGAAAATTTAGCCAAATTAAAAAAACTTCATGAAGAATTAGAAAAGGCCCCTTTAGTAGAGCGCGTTTTTAGCATCATCAATGCCCCTTTGCTTCAAAGTTCACAAAATACGGATTTAAAAGAACTGTTAAAAAATATCCCAAACATAGAAAGCCAAGATATAAACCGCACAAAAGCCCGAAATGAAATTTTAAATAGTCCCTTTTATAAAAATAATATCATCTCAAAAGATGGAAAAGTAACAGGGCTTATTATTTACTTAAAGCCTGATACAGTTTATAATGATCTTGTAGAAAAACGCGATCTTGCTACCGATGAAAAAGAAAAAGATCAAATTCGTCTTGCTATAAAAAAACATCAAGACAAGCAAAAAGTTATCACGAAACAAAGTCTAGATACTATTAAAAGCATAGTTCGAAATTATGAAAAAAATAAAGATACGCTCTACCTTGGTGGCGTAAGCATGATCGCTGATGATATGATAGCTTATATAAAATCTGATCTTGTGCTCTATGGTGTTTCTCTTGTATTTTTACTAGGACTTGCACTTTATTATTTTTTCCGTTCATGGCGCTTTGTTTTTTTACCTCTTTTTATTTGTTTTATAAGCTTAAGTGCGGCTAGTGGAGTTTTTGCGCTTTTAAATTTTCAAATCACAGTTATTTCATCAAATTACATTGCTTTGGTTTTAATTATCACCTTAAGTGTAGTTGTTCATTTGATCACGCATTTTATCGAAAGCACCCAAAATCATCCCAAAGCTAAAGTTGAGCGCATAGTGCTTGAAACCTTACTAGCCAAAGCAAATCCTAGCCTTTATGCCATTGTTACAACGATGATAGGATTTTTTTCTTTAATCCTATCAAATATCGAACCTATCATAAAACTTGGCATTATGATGAGTATAGGTATAGGTTTAGCTCTTATCTTTAGTTATTTGTTTTTAGCAAGTATCTTAGTTCTTTTAAAACCAAAAAATTATCATAAAAAAGAGTTTAAATTTAATCTTTTAGCCTTTTGCGCCAAAACCGCTCTTGATCCTAAAAAGCGTCGCATGATTTATGGAATTTCAGTTCTTGCTATAATCTTAGCTTTAATAGGCATTTCAAAACTCAGAGTTGAAAATTCTTTTGTCAATTATTTCAAAGATGGTAGTGAAATCAAAAAAGGACTTTTGGTTATTGATAAAAACCTAGGTGGAACCTTGCCTTTAGAAGTGATCATTCGTTTTCCAAATAATAAAAACGATCAAAATACAAGTGATACTCTTGATAGTTTTGAAAGTGAATTTGAAAATTTAGCCACACAAGAAACTTATTGGTTTGACTCTAAAAAAACACGTATTGCAAAAAAAGTTCATGAATTTTTAGAAAACAAAGAATTTGTAGGCTCGGTTTTAAGTCTTAATAGTCTTTTAACCCTAGGGAAAAATATCAACGACGGAAAAGAGTTAGATGATTTTGCCCTTGCGTTTTTAAATGAGAATTTACCTGCTAAATTTAAACAAGACTTGCTTTCACCTTTTGTAAGCATAGAAAATAACGAGTTAAGATTTAGCATGCGTATTGTTGATTCTGATCCGAATTTAAGACGTAATGAGTTTTTAATAGATCTTAAAAAACAGCTCAACGAGCTTGTAAAAAATGATGGAGTAGAAGTTCAAATCACAGGCATAATGGTGCTTTATAATAATATGCTCCAAAGTCTTTTTTCATCGCAATTTGATACTCTTATATTTGTAATTTTAGCTATTTTTATACTTTTTATCATTGTTTTTAGAGATTTAAAATTTTCAGTTGCGGCTATATTGGTAAATGTTATTCCTTTAAGTGTGGTTTTTGCTCTTATGGGGCTTTTAGGTATTCCTTTGGATATGATGAGTATCACTATAGCTGCTATTGCTATAGGTATAGGCGTTGATGATGCTATACATTATATTTATCGTTTTAGGGAAGAAATTAAAAACAAAAGCCTAGAAGAAGCCATTATGATTTCTCACCTTAGTATAGGTTCGGCACTTTATTATACTACCATTAGCATAGTTTTAGGTTTTAGTGTTATGATGAGTAGCAATTTTATTCCAACAATTTATTTTGGAATTTTAACCGTTTTTGTAATGATTTTGCTTTTAAGTGGAAGTTTGTTCTTATTACCAAGCTTTTTAATCACTATTTATTCTAAGAAAACCAAGTTTCCAAACCAACATAAAGAGCATATATTAAAACAATAATAGCTATATATTTTAAAAAATTTTTCATTTTTATCCTTTGTTTAAAATCTTTAAAATGATTTTTGCAAGCTCTAAGGCTTTAAAACGATGAGAGATGTTATTCTTCTCATCCACGCTAAGCTGGGCTAAGGTTTTATCAAAACCCTTTGGAATAAAAAGGCTATCATAACCAAAACCATTTTCACCTTTTTCTGTATCTATTACTTTTCCATGCATGGTTCCATGTGTGCTAAATTCCCCCATCAAACCCACCATAGCAATAGCAGCAACATAATGTGCCCTGCTTTGATTACAACCTTTTTTTATCATTTCATTGACAAGTTTATCACGGTTACTTTTATCATCACCCTTACCGCTAAATCGAGCAGAATAAATTCCTGGATTTCCTTCTAAAACATCTACACAAATGCCACTATCATCACTTAAGGCGATAAAATCTTTTTTTTGCTTTTCATCTAAAGCATTAAAAACCGCTCTTGCTTTAATCAAGGCGTTTTCTTTAAAAGTTTTTCCATTTTCTTCAATCTCAAAAGGTGTTAAAACTTCATCAAAAGCATAAATTTCAAAATCTTTTAAAATTTCTTTAAGTTCTAAAACTTTATGCTTATTGCTCGTAGCTAGGATAATCTTCATAACAAAAGCTCCAAAATAATATCAAAAACAAAAATATGATTTTATAAAATTTATCCTTGTGCGTAGCTTTTAAATATCAAATGATAAAACGATGTTAATCAATGCTTAATCCATTTCATAGTAAAATTATCCTAATTTAAATTTCAAATTTAATAGGAAATTGATAATGCTAAACAATGTCTTACCCTTATCTTTCATAGTTGGAACAAGATTTTTTGGGCTTTTTATAGTTTTGCCAGTTTTAAGTCTTTATGCTTTAAAACTTGAAGGCGCTAATGAATTTTTAGTGGGACTTTTAGTTGGTGTTTATGCCTTAACCCAAATGATTTTACAAATGCCTTTTGGGATTTTAAGTGATAAAATTGGTCGTAAAAAAACCATGCTCATTGGACTGATTATTTTTATAATAGGCTCTTTAATCTGCTCTTTTGCGGAAAATATCTACATCATGCTTTTAGGAAGAATGCTCCAAGGTGCAGGGGCTATTGGGGCAGTGGCTACAGCAATGATAAGTGATTTTATCACAGAAGAAAATCGTGGTAAAGCCATGGCGGTAATGGGTTCTTTTATAGGACTTAGTTTCGCAGCTTCTATGGTAATTTCTCCTCTAATGAGTGCAAAATGGGGTTTATCCAGTCTTTTTGATCTTAGTGCAGCTTTGTCTCTTTTATGTATAATTTTACTTTATACCGTTGTACCTAAAGAAAATAAAATCACTCATGAAAATGAAAAAACTCCTTTTTTTCATCTTATTAAACAAAAAAATTTAGCCCTTATGAATCTTACTAATTTCATGCAAAAAATGCTTATGAGTATAGCATTTTTAAGTATTCCTATCATTCTAGTAAAACATTTAGGCTTTGCTTCTGATAAACTTTGGATTGTTTATAGTGCTTCTATGGTGGCAGGTTTTATCGCTATGGGCTTTGCTGGAAGTTTAGGCGAAAAAAGAGGTTTGGCTAAACAAATTTTACTCTTAGGAATTGTTTTTTTCATACTTTCTTATCTTTTCTTTGCTCTTAGTGATTCTATGGATTTTTTTATCCTAGCAGTTGTGATTTTTTTTATAGGTTTTAATTTACACGAGCCTATTATGCAAAGTTGTGCATCAAAATTTTGTAAAGTTCATGAAAAAGGTGCAGCATTAGGGTTATTTAATGCTTTTGGATATGGTGGAAGTTTTATAGGTGGTATTATCGGAGGGATATTTTTACATCTAGATGCCTTAAATCTTTTAGCTATTATTTTAGTGGTTTTAGCTCTAATTTGGCTTGTGGCATTATTTTTCTTAAAAAATCCAGCTGATTTTAAAAACCTTTATCTACCTTTAGAAACGCCTTTAAATTTCAATACTTTTAGCGAAAATTTAGGGGTTGTAGATATTTATAAAAACTCTAAAAATCTTGTTGTTAAATTTGATAGCAAACTTACAAATAAAGAAGAATTAGAAGGCAAAATTAAGATCTAAATCTAATTTTGCCTCGCAAAACCCATTGCTTTTATCATCACTTTTGCCTTGCAATCTGCACAGCAATAAAGCGTTTTGATTTTATTTTCATCATTACCAAATTTAGGTTTCATTAAATTGGCTATTTTTTCTACAGCTTTTTTTGTGGCAAATTCTTTACCACATTCTATACAGGCAAAAAGTTCATCTTTTGCCATGGTTTGATATTCAAAATAAGAAGCTCTAAACTCCATTCCACTACGAAGTAATTTTAAAGTATCTTTTTCAGCACAACTTAACTCACAATACCCACAAGTCGTACAAAGAGAGGCATTAAATTTCAAAGCATTTTCTTGTTTATCAGCGATTAAAGCTCCTACATTACAGGCACCCACACAAGAAAGACAAAGCGTACAGGTGTTAGGATTGATTTCTACCTTACCATAACGCAACCATTCGCCACTTTCTATACTGCCAAAATCTTCATTTTTTATCATTTCTTGCATTCTTTTGGCAAAATTTTCTCTTGTAGTTAAGGTGTTGTTATGAAAATCATATTTTAAATCTTGTATAAATTCTTGCTCTTTTAAAACATTTTGCAATTCTTTTTCATCTTTAGCAACAAAAATAGCTTTTTTTTGAAATTTTCTCTCAAAAAAAGTATTTAAAAGCGTAATGGCTTCATTGCTACCACGAGATACAAAATCCGTATAAAAAACTAAATTTGCTCCACTATTTTGCAAAAGCGTTAAAAAATGCATAGAAGAAAGCCATTTTTCACCCTCTATCATAAAGGGTAAAACATCTTTTGGTAAAGCAAGATTTAAATTTTCTAAAGACATTTTTTTAGGAATGATTAAAATTTTTTTATCTTTATAAAACTCACAAAGGGTAAAAAAACTTTCTCTTGGCATAGGAGCATAATCAAGTGATCCACTAGGACACACACTAATACATCCTCCACAACCCAAACAATCCACTTGAGAAAATTCTAAATGCTTTTTTTCATCATCTTTTAAAATCGCCACAGTAGGACAAATTTCAGCACATTTTGCACAATGCTCACTGCGTCTTTCGTGGTATTGACACACGCTAGCATTATAGCTAATATAAGTTTTATAATGATATTTTGGACTTTTGCTTTGCAAAAACTCAAGCAATACTTCAAGATTTTCAAAATTTAAAAGATTATAACATCCACTTTGTCTTGTAAAATCTTTACGCACAACGCTTAAATCTTCAGCTTTAAAAAGTAAAAAATCAAAATCTATTTCCACTTCTTCGCCTTGATTTTTAACCACAGCACAAAGCTCCCCTACGCTTCCAAAAACAGCTAAAATTTCTGCACTGCTTAAAGCAATAACCTTAAATCCATGTTCTTTTAAAAACTCTACGGTTTGAGTATCGCTATCTACTAAAATCAAACGATTTTGCACTTCTTTGCTTTGTTCTAAATCAAGCCCTAAATCATAAACACTAGCTCTTGCTTCATAAAGCGTTAAAACATTTTTACTTTGCTCTAAAATTTCATCTTGAGAATTTTTAAGATAAAAATTAATCTCAGGGGCATAAATTTGTGCTTTTTGATTTTTATCATTACAAATTAATGCTTCTTTATCATTTGCCTGATCTAAAATTTCAATAGCATCAGGCAAAGGGATTAAAACATCATTTTTTATATAAACAAAATCTTGCATTGTCTTCCTTAATCTCTTTAAAACATCATTTTATAAATTCTATGTTAAAATAACCAAATATTTTCTTAAGGCTTAAGATGAACAAATTTAGAACTTTTCCACAAATTAACACTCTTATTGAAGATGAGAGTTTAAAATCCTATCCTTTTTATATCAAAGCATTTTTTTGTAAAAAAGTTGTCGCAAAACTAAAAGAAAATTTTTCCCAAGATGAAATTTCTAAAGATAAATTACTTTTAGAAATCAAAAAAGAAATCAAAACTTTTTACCGCAAAGATTTGCAAAGTGTAATTAATGCAAGCGGAGTGGTTATACACACAAACCTTGGCAGAAGTGTAATCCATGAAGAACTTTATGAAGCGTGTAAAGATATCATTTGTAATTATTCTAATGTAGAGTTTGATTTAGAAAATGGAAAAAGAGGCTCTCGCTATGCTTTGGTGCTAGAAAAACTTAAAATGCTTTTTGAATGCGAAGATGCTTTAGTAGTCAATAACAACGCTGCGGCAGTTTTTTTAGTACTTAATTCTCTTTGTTATGATAAGGAAGTCATAAGCTCAAGAGGAGAACTTATAGAAATTGGCGGAAGTTTTCGTGTGCCTGAAGTGATAAAAGCTGCAGGTGTAAAGCTTTGCGAAGTTGGAACTAGCAACAAAACACACTTAAAAGACTATAAACAAGCTATCAGTGAAAATACCGCTCTAATTTTAAAAACCCACAAGTCTAATTTCGCTCTTATGGGTTTTCATAGTGAAGTAAATATAAAAGATCTACATGAACTAGCAAAAGAAAAAGGGCTTTTGAGTTATTATGATCTAGGTTCTGGCTGGTGTGAAAATTTAAATGAAAAGCTGATTAAGAATGAACCTAAAATCAGAAAACTCGTACAAGAATGTGATATTTTGAGTTTTAGCGGAGATAAACTTTTTGGTAGCGTGCAAGCAGGCATTATACTTGGAAAAAAAGAACTCATAGAAAAACTTAAACAAAATCAACTTTTAAGAATGCTAAGAGTGGATAAATTAACCCTATCTTTTTTAAATGAAAGCTTAAAAGCTTATTTACAAAAAGATTATGAAAAAATTATTACCTTAAAACTTTTAAATGATGACTTATCCTTTATAGAAGAAAAAGCTTTAAGAGTGCAAAAAGAATTAAAATTTCAAACCCGACTCAAAAAAAGCAAAAGTTTAGTAGGAGGAGGTTCTATGCCTGATAAAAGTTTAGATACTTATATACTAACTTTTCAAGGAGATGCTTTAAAACTACAAACTCGATTTAGAAAAGAAAATATCATAGGACGCATTGAAAATGATGAATTTGTTCTTGATTTTAGAACTATACGAGAAAATGAACTTCAAAAACTTATTCTTACAATCAATCAAATGGAAAACTTATGAAATCTGTTATTATAGGAACCGCGGGACATATTGATCATGGAAAAACTTCACTCATTAAAGCTTTAAATGGTTTTGAAGGCGATAGTTTAAAAGAAGAACAAGAAAGACAAATCACCATTAATTTAAGTTTTTCAAATCTTAAATTAAAAGATAAAAACATTTCTTTTATCGATGTTCCAGGACATAAAGATTTGGTTAAAACTATGGTAAGTGGAGCTTTTGGCTTTAGTGTTTGTTTATTTGTCGTAGATATTAACGAGGGTTTAAAAGAACAAAGTTTAGAACATTTAGAAATTTTAAAAATTCTTGATATTAAAAATATCATTTTAGTACTTAGCAAATGTGATCTTTGTGAAAACATGGAGCAAAAAAGTGTAGAAATTTTAGAAGAGTTAAAAAATTTAGATTATCCCATTTTAAAAGTATTTCACACCAGTATAAAAAATAATCAAGGCATAGAAGAATTAAAAAATTATCTTTATACCATAGAAAACAAAGAAAATGATGAAGAACTGATTTTTCATTATTATATCGATAGAGTTTTTTCTCTAAAAGGCATAGGAACTGTCGTTACAGGTAGCCTGAATGAAGGAAGTATCACTTTAAATGAAAAAATCATCTGTTTAGACACTCAAAAAGAACTCATTGTTAAAAATATACAAAACCACGATACTAATTTAGAGCAAATCAAAGCTTGTAACCGTGTGGCTTTAAGTTTAAATTGTGATTATAAAGAGTTAAAAAAAGGTTATTTACTAAGTAAAAAAGGTTATTTTAAAGCCTTTAAAGAATGCGATGCTTTAGTTAAAGCAAAAAATTTACAAAATAGCAAAATGATTTTTTGCGTGGGTTCAAGACAAATAGAATGCAAAATAAATATATTAAAAAAACTAGAAAATGATGAATTTTTTGTACATTTTAGTTTTGATAAAAATGTATTTTTAAGTTTTGATGAGGCTTTTATTTTATTACAAAACAATCGTGTTATAGGCGGTGGTAAGGTTTTAAATCCTTTAAGCGAACCTTTAAAAAAAGAACAAAAAAATAAATTTTTAATGTTTTTGAAAAATAAAGATTTTAAAGCGGCTTTTTCTTTCTTAAAAGACGCACACAAATACGGCTTTGGCTTGCTTTCAAGTTATCAGAGATTTAAACTTTCTCATCAAAAAGCATTGAAATTAGCAAAAGAATTAAATCAAGTATTTGTTGATGAAAAAAATCTTAATGTATATCATTTACAAAGTCTAGAAGAAATTAAAAATTTCATCAAATTCATACTTGAAAAAAATCCTTATGCCATGCTTTCAGCACATTCTTTAGCTTTAAGGATTACTTGGGCAAGTGAAAATTTTTGCGAACTCGGGCTTAAAGAGATGTCAAATTTATTGGATTTTCAAAATGGAATTTATTTTAAAAAAGGCATAGATTTTGAAAAACTTCAAGAAAAAAACAATAACCAAATGTATGAAATTTTAAAAAAACAAGGTATTAAACCCGAAGCTCCTTATAATCTTTATGATTTTTTAGAACTTGATAGAAAAAGCGGAGATAATATACTCAAAAAACTTACCCAAAAAGGCTTAGTTGTAAGACTTTCACACAATCTTTTTATAGAAAAACAAGCTCTTGAAAAACTTATGCAAGAATGTTTAAATTTATTAAAAAATCAAAGTCTTGATGTGCAAAGTATGAAAGAATATTTTAATCTTTCAAGAAAATATGCTATTGCTTATTTAGAATACTTAGACAAATTTCCTCAAGTAAGCAAAGAAGCTGAAAAAAGATTTTTAACAAACATTTAGAAAATCATTATAGAATTAAACATAATTTATTTAAAGGATTTATAAACTATGAAAAAATTAAGTTTAATTCTTGCCTGTTCAGCATCTTTGTTTGCTGCAAGTAATTCAGAAATTAGTGATTTTTATTCAAAAAGCATTAAAGCACAATTTCCAAATGCTACCGTTAGTGTATCAAATCGTCAAAAGGTTGCTAATACGGGTTTTGAAAGTGTTATTGTAAGCGTTGAATTAAATGGACAAAAACAAGAAAACATTCTTTTTACAAAAGATAGTCTTATTACCCCTGATCTTATCGACTTGAAAACGGGAATTTCTTATGCTCAAGAATATGAAATGAAAAAATTTCAAGAAGCAAGAGAAAATTTTACAAAAAATGCTAAAGCTGTAGCACAAAAAGAAACCATGGTAATAGCTTTGGGAGATAAAAATAAACCTGCAATTTATGTTTTTTCAGATCCTGAATGCCCTTATTGTAGAGAACATTTAGCTCAAATTGATGATGAACTTAAAAACTATCAAGTTAATTATATCTTAACTCCAGTACATGGAAAATCTGCTTTTGAAAAATCCGCTCTAATCTACAAGGAAGCAAAAAAAGCAAAAAATGATAAAGAAAAAATCGCAATTTTAAACAAATACTATGATGCAAATATCAAAAATTATCCAAAAGTAAGTGATGTAGAATTAAAAGAAGTTTTTTCCTTATATGAAAAATATCGCTCATTAGGTCTTAGCGCTACTCCAACTATTATTAAATAAACCTAATGTCTAAATTTGCTTTAATTTTAAGCTTTTTTATAGCACTCTTTATGAGTGCTTGCACCAATGCAACTTTCATACAAAGCTTTATTCAAACAAGTAATGAAGGCATTTTTATCAGATCACAAAAACAACAAAGTTTTAAAATTTCCTTTCAAAATCCTAGTCAACTTCGAACTACTTTGGATAGAGATTTGGCTTTAAAACTTAAAAATTTAGGCTTAAAAGAAGTAAAAGAGAATGCAGATTATGAAATTTTAATCAATCTTATAGATATGAAAAAGCATTCTTATGCCCAAAAAATCACAACTTCAGCAAGATTTTTTTATGATTTTGATCCTTTGGAAAGTGATGGAGAATGGATGGTAGAAAACTACTATACTATGCAAGTTAATTTACAAATCAACTCTAAAAATCACAATTCTCAAAAAACAAGTCTTCTTGCTAGAACAGCTTATCTTGGAAATAAAGAACGCTGTCAATTATCTTTAGAAAATAAAATTATAAATCAAATAGTGAGTTTTTTTTATTTTTAAGAAAAGACAATCAAGAGTATAAAAACTCTTGATTTTAAGAATTATTAAGCAAAATAAGGTTTGATTTGTTCTATCCAAGCATCAATTCTTGATTCAGTTTGATCCTCTTGATTATCATTGTCAAGAGCAAGTCCAACAAATTTACCATCTACAACCGCATCACTTGCTTCAAATGTATAACCATCAGTTGAAACTTCTCCTACCAAATTTGCGCCTGCATCTTTTAAATTTTGAGCTAATTTACCCATGCCACCACAAAAAGTATCAGAATAACTTTCACTATCACCCATACCAAATACAGCTACAGTTTTTCCACTAAGACTAAGCCCTGAAAAATCAAAACCATCCCAATCATCTTGTAAATCACCACTTCCCCAAGTTGAAGTTCCACAAATTAATTTATCGTAAGAATTCATTTTAGCTGCATCAATATCTGAGATATTAAAAACATCGCTAATTCCAAGTTTTGAAGCAATTGTATTAGCCGCTCCTTCTGTATTTCCCATAGCACTACCATAGATTACTGCTACTGACATTATTTTCTCCTTATAATTTGATTTGATATTTTATACGGAACTAATTTTAACATAGTTTTGTTTAAATCACACAAAAAATGTTTTATTTCAATAAAATGTGTGAAATTTTTGTTACGCGGACAAACAATATAAAATTTTTCAAAATTGTTTTCTTTTATTAAATTCAATAATCCATGAATTTCATTTTCAATTTTTAAATTATGTGTATTAATCTCTTTGCAAAGTGGTAAAATTGCAAATTTCTTATCTATTATAATAAGATCACCATCTTGATCTATATTTTTTCCATTATTTTGAAAAGAAACCTTATCATAAACATAAGAGCTAAATAAAATTTGCGCATCAAAACAAATGCCATAAAGATAAATTCTTAAAAGTCTTAAAAAATCAACATTCTTAGATATTTTAGTATTAAAAATCAAGCTTTTTCTTTTTTGAAAGCAAAAAGCGTATGCATTAAGCTTGATATTTATATTTTGAATCTTACCAAATGAAACATGCATTATGTCATGTAAAAAATTTTCAAATATCATTTTTAAACTCTTGGTATTTTTTGCATATAAAAGAGGAATTTTTAGATCGCTATCAACGCTCGCATTATATTGAGTTAAAAAAGTCAACATAAGCTCTTGATTGTTTAAATAATGATAAATTTGCGGTATAAATTCTCGCTTATCATCAAATCCAAATAACATCTTTAACCTTTATAGCAAGAAAATTCTTTATTAAGATTAAAAATTTTACAATATTCACAATACACACAACTTACACTTCTTTTTGCACAAACTAATGGAATTTTACGCTTTTTAGCTTCATTTTTGATTTTTTTCATAGTATTATGATTTAAAAAGCTTGTTAACATTACTATACATTCTGTATCACAAGGAATCGGCTTGCGGTTAACTCTATTTTCATTACGCGCATCCCAGTGTTCTATTTTTTTAGCACCTAAATCATGTAAAACAGCTCTAATAGGAGTGATTTCATCTGCACCAATAACCAAAACTGACATAAATTCTCCCTTTGTGATTTTTAAAATATATTTTGATAATTATTATTATAATATAAAAAAACTAAATTTATTTTGAAATTTATTATCAATAAAATGCAATTATTCAGTTAATTTTAATTTTTAATAGATATAATTTACTAATTGATAAAATTTATTATTTAGGAGAAAACAATGAAAAAATTAACTAACGATTTTGGAAACATTATAGCCGATAACCAAAATTCATTAAGTGCAGGCGCAAAAGGACCTTTGCTTATGCAAGATTATCTTTTGCTTGAAAAACTTGCTCATCAAAATAGAGAAAGAATTCCAGAAAGAACCGTTCATGCCAAGGGAAGTGGGGCTTATGGAGAAATAAAAATCACTGCTGATTTATCTACTTATACTAAGGCAAAAATATTTCAAAAAGGAGAGATAACTCCTCTTTTCCTACGTTTTTCTACTGTTGCAGGTGAAGCAGGCGCAGCGGATGCTGAGCGTGATGTACGTGGATTTGCCATTAAATTTTACACCAAAGAAGGAAATTGGGATTTAGTAGGAAATAATACTCCAACTTTTTTTATCCGTGATGCGTATAAATTTCCTGATTTCATTCATACTCAAAAAAGAGATCCAAGAACTCATCTAAGAAGTAATAATGCTGCTTGGGATTTTTGGAGCTTATGTCCTGAAAGTTTACATCAAGTAACCATTCTTATGAGTGATAGAGGAATTCCTGCAAGTTATCGTCATATGCATGGATTTGGAAGCCATACTTATAGTTTTATTAATGATAAAAATGAAAGATTTTGGGTAAAATTCCATTTTAAAACCCAACAAGGGATTAAAAATCTTACCAACCAAGAAGCTGCCGAGCTTATAGCAAAAGATAGAGAGAGTCATCAAAGAGATCTCTATAATGCTATAGAAAATAAAGATTTTCCAAAATGGAAAGTTCAAGTTCAAATTCTTGCTGAAAAAGACATAGAAAAACTTGGATTTAATCCTTTTGATTTAACAAAAATTTGGCCTCATAGTCTTGTACCTTTGATGGATATAGGCGAAATGATTCTAAACAAAAATCCTCAAAATTATTTCAATGAAGTTGAACAAGCTGCCTTTAGTCCAAGCAATATCGTTCCTGGAATTGGCTTTAGCCCTGATAAAATGTTGCAAGCTAGAATTTTTTCATATCCTGATGCACAAAGATATAGAATAGGAACTAATTATCATCTTTTACCAGTAAATCGTGCAAAAAGCGAAGTGAATACTTACAATGTCGCTGGTGCTATGAATTTTGATAATTATAAAAATGATGCAGCTTATTATGAACCAAATAGCTATGATAACAGCCCAAAAGAAGACAAAAGCTATCTTGAACCTGATTTAGTCTTAGAAGGCGTAGCACAAAGATATGCTCCACTAGATAATGACTTTTATACTCAACCAAGAGCTTTATTTAATCTTATGAATAATGACCAAAAAACTCAACTTTTTCATAATATCGCCACTTCTATGGAAGGAGTTGATGAAAAAATTATCACTAGAGCTTTAGAACATTTTGAAAAAATTTCACCTGATTATGCAAAAGGAATTAAAAAAGCTTTAGGAAAATAATTTTTACTTGCCACTTTTGGTGGCAAACTAAAGATTATAATAATTAAGGAAAAACAATGACAACTCTTAGTTTAGAAGAAGAAAAAAGATTTGAAGAGCTTTGCAAAATGGCTTTTAATTTTGCAAGAAATAATGAATGTGAAAATCTTAAAATCATGATAGAAGCAGGTTTAAATGTAAATTTAAAAACTCATAAAGGCGATAGCTTGCTTATGCTTGCAGCTTATAATAATTCTTATGAAAGCGCTAAAATGCTTTTAGAAAAAGGTGCAAAAGTAGATGAAAAAAACGATCGTGGACAAACCCCATTAGCAGGAGTTTGTTTTAAAGGATACTTACCTATGTGTGAACTTTTAGTTAAATATGGAGCAAATATTGATGAAAACAATGGTTTAGGAATGACACCTTATACTTTTGCTATTATGTTTGGACGCAAAGATGTGGCAGAATTTTTACTCAAAAAATCTAAAAATAATTTTTTAAAGAAAATAAGCCTAAAAATACTAAAATTTATCAAAAAATTTTAGTTATTTTTTAAATTTCTTCAGATACCTATAGACACTAGGTTCTGAAATTTTTAAAAATTTTGCTACGATAGGAACCGCCCCTTTTATATTAAAAATACCTTTTTCATATAGCTTTTCAGCAATTTCTTCTTTTTGAGTAATGCTTAATTGATAATCAGAATTTAAATAACTAGAATCTACGCTTTGAACTAAAATATCCTCTATCGAGTGACTTAATGTTTCTATACTTGAATCATTTTGAGAAAAACTAATATTTCCTAAAATATCACCCATATCTCCAATTTTTTCTAAATCAATCATCTTGCATATTAAATCTCTCATAATGCTAGTATCATGATTGATACACAAAATACCTACTAATTTGTCATGATTTTTAATAAAAAAAGTAGATCCTCTAATTAATTTTGATTTTCCAACAAGAGCCTTATAATCACATAAAAAATCTTTTTCTAAATATTTTTTATTTTGCATAAGCTCACTTGCAAAAGCAGTCAAGGGAGAATCTAAACTTCTTCCACTAATGTGATTGTTAGCAATTGCTGCAATATAGGCCCCATCTTCAGTAATTACATGAAAAACTATCTCATATTGCTCACCTAAAACTTCTCCTAAAAAATATGTCAACTTTATAAATTGTTGTTTTTGTCCCTCATCCATAAAACTGCCTTCAATAAAAAATTAATATAATATTAAATTCTACTCTTTATACTTTAAAACATTTCTTAAAAATAAAATTTTATTATTATGATAATAAACTATTGACAAATTATTATTGTAGTGATAAAATGCATTCTGCTTAATCTATATTTAACAAAGGAGAATTCATGTCAAACTATCCAAAGGCCATTGGTCCATACTCAGCTTACAGAGAAGTAAATGGACTTTTATTTATATCAGGACAACTTCCTATCAACCCTGATTCAGGCGAAATAGAAAGCCATGATATCAAAGAACAAACCAAACAATCTTTGAAAAATATCGGTGCTATCTTAGAAGAAAATGGTATCAGTTATGATAAAGTGGTTAAAACCACTTGCTTTTTAGCTGATATTAATGATTTTGTAGCATTTAATGAAATTTATGCTGAATTTTTTAAAGCTCCTTATCCAGCAAGAAGTGCTTTTGCAGTAAAAGATCTACCAAAAAAAGCTAAAGTAGAGATAGAGATCATCGCTCAAAAAGGATAAAACATGCTAGGTATTGTTTTTTCTTTATTTAGTGTTTTTTTGCTTGTTTTTATGCTTTATAAAAAAATCAATGCTCACATGGCATTGCTTTTAAGTGGTTTACTTTTACTTTCCTTAGCTGCTATTTTTGGACTTTCTCCACACATTGTCGCTAAAGGTTCTTTAAATTTAGGTTTTTTTGATATTTTTCAAGTTTTCAATCAAACCATGTCAAGTACATTAGCAGGGCTTGGACTTACACTTATGACTATAGCAGGTTTTTCTGCTTATATGGATCATGTAGGGGCTTCTTATGCACTTTTTAAAGTTTTTGAAAAACCTTTAAAAGCCGTAAAATCTCCTTATGTTTTACTCATAGTTGCTTATTTTATCGTACAATTTTTAGTTCTTTTCATCCCTTCTCACGCAGGCTTGGCACTTTTACTTATGGTTACTATGTATCCTATACTTGTACGCTCTGGTGTTTCAAAACTTTCTGCCTTAAGCGTGATTGCTATTTGTCAATATATCGATCATGGACCTGGAAGTGGAAATGTGATCATGGCATCAAAAGTAGCTGAAGTTGATCCTGCAATTTATTTTGTTCATTATCAACTCCCTACAACCTTGCCTATCATTATAGCTGTAGGTATTGCAATATATCTTTGCAATAAATTTTTTGACAAAAAAGATAATTTTGTCTTCAATGCACAAGAAATTGAAAAAGAACTAAATGAAAATGAAGGTAAAGAAAAAGAACTTAAAAAACCTCCTAGAATTTATGCGATTTTACCTATAATTCCTTTGGTTTTAATCCTAGGATTTAGTTCCGTACTTGATAGCATCT
The DNA here is from genome assembly GCF_004378835.1 of Campylobacter sp. CH246. Taxonomy (NCBI): domain Bacteria; kingdom Pseudomonadati; phylum Campylobacterota; class Epsilonproteobacteria; order Campylobacterales; family Campylobacteraceae; genus Campylobacter; species Campylobacter sp. CH246. Next base: position 27,272 of record NZ_RYYA01000009.1, on the reverse strand, counting down.
TGGTTTTAATGGGAATAAGTAGCGCTGAAGAAGTTACAGCAGCTGCTAGTACTGCCATTAAATGAATGTTCCAGTAGCAATGGTGATTTCAACTTTTGTGGCTATTATTTTTGAAATGATACGCTATAAAAGTATAGTAGAAACTCTTAATTCTATGATGATTTTCTTTAAAGGAATGGGACATTTATTTGTTATCACAGTTTCACTCATCGTTTGTGGTCAAGTATTTGCAAGTGGTCTTTTATCTGTAGGTTTTGTAGATACTTTAATAGAATTTTGCAAAAATGCAGGATTTGGAGTTTTGGCTATTATTATCGCTGTTTCAATCTTACTTGCGGTTTGTGCTTTCTTAATGGGTTCAGGAAATGCAGCATTTTTTAGCTTTGCTCCACTTATCCCAAATATAGCAAAACACTTTGGAGTTGAAACTATCACCATGATAGCACCAATTCAAATCATGACGGGCTTTGGAAGATGTGTTAGTCCTATTGCACCAGCAATCTTAGCTATTTCAGCTATTGCAAAAGTAAGTCCTTTTGCCGTGGTTAAAAGAACAGCTATTCCTATGCTTGTAGCGGCTATTGTAAATGTTATTATGACTTATATCTATCTTTAAAAAGGAGAAAAAATGAACTCAAAAACTAAACTTATTCATTGTGGCAGAGGCGATCAAGGCGCTGAAGTAAGATCAGTCAATCCTACACTTATGCGTGCATCAACTATACTTTTTAAAGATCACGCAACTTGGCAAAAATACAGAGAATTAAGAAAAACAGATCGTGTTTTAAGTTATGGAGCTAGAGGAACAACAACCAATTTTGAACTTGAAAAACTTATTTGCACTCTAGAGGGTGGCTATAGAGCACAACTTTTCCCAACGGGACTTGCAGCATTAGCTATGGTACTTTTAAACTATGCAAGCAAAGATGCGCATTTTTTAATTACCGATGCAATTTATGGGCCTGTAAGAACAATTTGCGAATTATTTTTAGAAAAAATGGGAGTTGAAATTGATTTTTTAAAAGCTGATGCAAGTGATGTAGAAGAAAAAATCAAACCTAATACCAAGCTTATCTTATGTGAAAGTCCAGGTTCTATACTTTATGAAGTCATAGATTTACCAAAACTTTGCAAAATTGCCCATGCGCATAATATCCCTGTAGCTATTGACAATACTTATTCTAGTGGATATTTTCTAAATCCTTTAGAACTTGGAGTGGATATTTCAGTTATCGCTGCTACAAAATATCTTAGTGGACACTCTGATGTAACCATGGGTATAGTAGTAATCAACGAAAAAGAATGGAAAAATTTTGACAAACTTCCAGAAGCTTTAGGCTTTACAACAAGTCCTGATGATGCTTACTTAGTACTTCGTGGTATGAGAACACTAGATGTGAGAATGAAAGCTCATGAAAAAAGTGCTGATGAAATTGTAGAGTTTTTACAAAGTAGAAAAGAAATTAAAACAATTTTCTATCCAAAACTCAAATCCCACCCAAATCATGAAATTTTCATGCGTGATCATAAAGGTGCAAATGGTATGATTACCATAGAATTTACAGAAGGTTATAACAAAGAGGATGCTATTAAATTTGTAGATAAACTAGAATACTTTTCAATTGGTGCTAGCTGGGGTGGATATGAAAGCTTAGCCACCGTAACTACTCCACCTAGAACTGCAACAGACCTAAGTGCAAGAGGACCATTTGTAAGATTTCATATAGGTCTTGAAGATACTAAAGATTTAATTGCTGATTTAACACAAGCTTTTGATAGTATTAAAAAATAAGGAGATAAGATGACAGGAATTAGCGTATTTGATCATAGATTACTAGCAGACTCATGGAGCACGCAGGAAATGCGTGCTATTTTTTGCGAACAAAACCGCATACAAAAATGGCTCGATGTTGAAGCAGCTTTAGCAAAAGCACAAGCAAAACTTAAAATTATCCCTAAAAAAGCAGCTGATGAGATCGCAAAAAAAGCTCATTATAAATTTATGGATATGGACTTTATCTTTGCTGAATTTAAAAAAACCAAACACCCTTTAGTTCCTACTGTAAGAGGATTAGAAAAAGCTTGCGATAATAATTTAGGCGAATATGTACATTTTGGAGTAACCACTCAAGATATCATCGATACAGGACTGGTTTTACAATTTAAAGAAGCAATGACTCTTGTAAAAAGCGAATTAAAAGCTATCGCAAAAGCCTTAGCGAAACTAGCTAAAACCCATAAAAACACTGCTATGATGGGAAGAACTTTAGCACTTCAGGCTTTGCCTATTACTTTTGGACATAAAGTGGCTATTTGGTTAAGCGAACTTGAGCGTCATTTTGAAAGAATACTTGAACTTGAAAAAAGACTTTATGTAGGCAGTATAGTAGGTGCTGTAGGAACTAAAGCAAGTTTAAGTGATGAGTGCAATGAAGTAGAAAAACTCACTTTAGAAAATTTAGGACTTGATGTGCCTAATATTTCTTGGCAACCTGCACGTGATCGCTTTATAGAACTTGGTTTTATACTAGGTAATATCAATGCAACCTTTAACAAAGTCGCTCATGAAATTTTAATCCTTTCACATAATGAAATCGATGAAGTTGCTGAACCTTTTGGCAAAGGACAAGTAGGATCAAGCACTATGCCACACAAAAGAAATCCTGCAGTAAGCGAAAATGCAGTTACAGTAAGCAATGCCTTTAAAGCAAATTTAGCCATTTTAAGTGATATTGAAAGACATGAACATGAAAGAGATGGTCAAGTTTGGAAAATGGAATGGAAGCTTTTACCTGAAATGTTTTTAATGCTTTCTGTGGTTTTAGCAAATATGAAATTTGCTCTTAGTGATTTAGAAGTAAAAAAAGACAAAATGCTTAAAAATTTAAATACTCTTAATGGTTTTGTTTTAGCAGAGCGTGTTATGTTTGCATTAAGCGATCATTATGGAAAACAACACGCCCATGAGATTGTTTATGAAAATGCTATGCTAGGTATCGAAAAACAAAAAACCTTTAAAGAAGTTTTACTTGCAGATAAAAGAGTATCTAAGGTATTGAAAGAAAAAGAAATCGATACTTTGCTTGATGCAACAACCTATGTAGGATATGCACCAAAACTTGTAGATGAATTTTTGGAAAAAATCAAATATAGTGCTATTTTAAAATAGGAAAAATCATGTTCTATAGTGAAATTTTAGCGGATTTTATTTTCAATCTTAAATATGAAAATATCCCTAATACAGTTGTTCAAAGAGCTAAAGAACTTATGCTTGATAGCCTTGGAACAGCTATAGCAGCAAGTAAAGAAGAATGTGTTTTAAATGCTTTTAAAGCTTTTGAAAATTTAAGCACAGAAAAAAATACTCTTATTTGGGTAAATGATCAAAAATTAGATCCTATATACGCAGCCATGCTAGATGGCATTGCTTCTCATGCGTTAGATTTTGACGATACACATACAGAAGCGATTTTGCATGCAAGTGCAATTTTAACTCCACTTTGTTTAAGTTATGGTTTTCATGTTAGCAAAGATGCGAAAAAAATCATCAAAGCTTTTATAGTAGGCTGGGAAATTGCAGCTAGAGTAGGCATTGCAAGCAAAGGTACTTTTCATAAGCGTGGTTTTCATACCACTGCTATTGCAGGAATTTTTGGAAGCGTAAGTGCAAGTGCAATCTTGCTAGATCTTAACAAAGAACAAATCATCAATGCTTTAGGACTTGCAGGAAGTTTTGCAAGTGGGATTAATGAGTTTTTATCCAATGGATCTAATTCAAAAGTTTTGCATATTGCCAATGCTATTAAAAACGGTATTATAGTAGCTCATTTTGCTAAAAACCATATGAGTGGACCTTTGAGTATTTTTGAAGGTAGGGATAATATCTTTAAATGTTTTGGCATAGAAGAAGAATGCGATAAAACAGAACTTAACAAAGCCTTAGGAGAAATTTGGCAAACTATGCAAGTTTCAATCAAGCCTTATCCAAGTTGTCATTTTGCTCATGGGCTTATTGATTGTGCTATTGCTTTAAAAAATGATGGTTTAAAAGCTGATGAAATTAAAAGTATTCATTGTTTTGTAGATGAAGTTCCTATTTCTTTTATCTGCGATCCTTTGGAAGCAAAATACACTCCAAATAGTGCTTACGAAGCTAAATTTTCCATGCCTTTTTTAATGGCTCTAGGATTCTTTGATGGTAAAATCACTCTTGAATCTTATGAAAATTTAAAGCGTGAAGAAGTACTAGAATTTGCTAAAAAAATCAGTTACGAAAAAAGAAAATCTCAAGGCTTTCCAAAATATTTTCCAGGGCATTTAGAAGCCAGTTTGCAAGATGGACGCACAATCCAAAAAGATGTTTTTATAAATAAAGGTAATTTTGATAATCCATTAAGTTTTGAAGAATTAAAAGCTAAATTTTTAGCCAATGCACAAATTTACCTTGATAATGCTAAAGCTAACAAAATTCTAGATCAAATCATCAATCTAGAAAATTTAAACCACTTTTCTTTTTAAATATTAATCCTTCTTTTTATAAGAAGGATAATTTCATTACACTTTTTTATTATAATATTTATTATTAATTTAGGAATTACAATGACTTTAGATAATTTAAAAGATGGACAAAAGGCTATTATTGTCAATTTAAGCGCTCAAAAAGAACTCAAAAATAGACTTTTAAGCTTTGGATTTATCAAAAATAAAAACTTGAAAAAAATTCACTCCTCTTTAAAAAATGCCACCATAATGGTAGAGCTTGATGCAAGTTGTGTTATCCTAAGATCTGATGAAGCTAAAACCATAGAAGTGAATCTTATATGAAAAAAATCAAAATAGCCCTTGTAGGTCAGCCTAATGTAGGCAAAAGTCTTCTTATTAATGTGCTTTGCAAAGCTAATATGAAAGTAGGAAATTTTAGCGGAGTTACTATAGAAAAAGCAAGCGCAAAAACTTTTTATAAAAACTATGAATTTGAAATTATTGATTTGCCAGGAACTTATTCTTTAGATGGATATAGCGAAGAAGAAAAAATCACACGTCATTTTTTAAATCAAAACGACTATGATGTTATTGTTAATGTTTTAGATGCTACCAATTTAGAACGCAATCTTATCCTTAGCGCAGAACTTTTAAGCCTTAATAAAAAAATGCTTTTAGCTTTAAATATGTGCGATGAAGCCAAAAAAGAAGGTATAGAGCTTGACACTTCTGTTTTAAGCCAAGAATTTCAAAGTCAAGTTGTTGAAATTTCAGCAAAAACAAAAGAAAATTTAGAACTTTTGCTGCAAAAAATTATTATTTTATTTGAAAGTAAATTTATTTCAAGATCTCAATTTTATACTCCACTTTGTGAAAAAAGCCCAGAGAAAGAATATTTATTATATTTTATTAATGAACTTTCAAAAAAAATTATCACACGCAAAAAAGAAGAAAGAAATTTAACCAAAAAAATCGATGCCTTACTTATCCATAAATTCTTTGGCTTACCTATATTTTTATTTTTAATGTGGCTTTTATTTCAACTCACCTTTAGCTTAGGGCAAATTCCTATGGATTATATAGAATCAGGCTTTAATGCCTTAGGTGAACTTGTTAAAAACAATATTTCTAATACCTTCATCGCTTCAGCTTTAGCTGATGGGATTATCGCAGGTGTTGGTGCTGTGATACTTTTTTTACCTAATATAATAATCTTATTTTTAGGCATAGCTCTTTTAGAAACCACAGGCTATATGTCAAGAATAGCTTTTTTACTTGATGGGATTTTACATAAATTTGGTTTGCATGGTAAAAGTTTTATTCCGCTAATCACTGGTTTTGGTTGTTCGGTACCTGCTTTTATGGCTACACGCACTCTTAAGAACAAAAGAGATAGACTTTTAACTCTTTTTGTGATCAATTTTATGAGTTGCGGGGCAAGACTTCCTGTATATGTGCTTTTTATCGGTGCTTTTTTTCCAAGTGAAAAAGCAGGAAATTATCTTTTTGGAATTTATATTTTAGGTGCGATTTTGGGACTTTGTGCTGCAAAATTTTTAAGAATGACAGCATTTCGTGGACTTGATGAACCTTTTGTTATGGAAATGCCAAAATATCGTATGCCAAATTGGCATTTAGTTTGGTTTATGGTTTACAATAAAGCCAAAATGTATCTTAAAAAAGCAGGAACTTTCATACTTTTAGCCTCTTTGCTCATATGGTTTGCTAGCAATTTTCCAAAAAATGAAGAAAATTTAAATGATTTTAACGCTCAAGAAAGAGCCATAGAACAAAGTTATTTAGGACAATTTGGCAAAGGCATAGAACCTATTTTTAAACCCCTTGAGTTAGATTGGAAATTAAGCATATCTTTAATCAGTGGTTTGGCCGCTAAAGAAGTGATGATTTCAACTATGGGAGTACTTTATTCTCTTGGAAAAGAAGTGGATGAAACAAGCAGTGATTTAAAAGGAATTATTGCCAAAAATATACCTATACCAAGTGCAGTGGCTTTTATTTTATTTGTAATGATTTATAATCCCTGCTTTGCAGCAACTATAGTTTTTTCAAAAGAAAGTGGAAAGCTAAAATACACTCTCTTTCTCTTTCTTTTTACCTGCATAAGTGCTTATATAGTAGCTTTTATAGGGCTTCATATTGCTAAAATTTTATTAAATTAACTTGCTTTTAATGATGAAATTTTAGTAATATTATCTTCAAAAGCTTTTAAAATACTATAAGCAATACCTTCAAAATCAAGCCCACCGCAAAGATAGATTAAAGTCATACGAAAAGATTTACTCACATCAAGCTTTGGTTTTTCAGCATTCATATTTAACTTAAAATCATAAGGACTTGCATGTTTAAAAGCATAATTTTTTGCCGCAATTAAAAAATCATTCTTATCTTTTAAAAATGCGCCTTTAACCAAAATAAAACTCATCTCAAGATATTTCCAAAAATCTTTTGAAGGCATAGGATTTTCATCAAAATTTTGTTCTATAAAAGCATAGTTTTTCTCAAAGGATTTTTTATAATTTTCTACAAGCGAAGCACCTAATTTATTTTTAGCTATATTTTGTAAAATAAGTTTTATATTGCTTTCAAATTCAAAATCTATTTGTTCTAAAATTTTAATTTGCTCTTCTGGAAAAAATTCTTGTTTTAACTCTTCATTGCAAAGTTTAGCGTAAGAAAAAATATTTGCCATAGGTTTTTCATAATTCCCAAACTCATCCCAAAAATTTTTCTCACTACAGGCTATACAACCATGTCCTGCAGCCACTGGCCAAGAAGTTTTAGCATTAAATTTCACTTTAGGACAGTTGTTGTAAGTATAAGGTCCTTTACAACCTATCTTAAATAAACAAGCTCCATTCTTTGCAGCTTCATCGTCAAAATGTTCAGCAAAAATCCCACTTTCAAATTTCGCCTTTCTTTCACACATATCATGCAAACATTTACCATAAGCCCACACAGGACGATTTTGTTCATCAAGTTCAGGTAAAACTCCAAATAAAGCAAAAAAACTTAAAGTCGCAATGATATTTACATCACTTGGAGGACAACCTGGAATATTTACTACTTTCTGACTTAAAACTTCGCTAATACCACAAGTGTTACTAGGATTTGGATAAGCAGCCTGAATACCACCATAACTTGAACAAGTACCCACTGCAAAGATAGCCTTGGCTTTAGCGGCTAGTTTTTCTAAAATTTCATAGCCACTCTCTCCTTGCGCTCCTATAGTAAGAAAAAAGGTATCAATGGCTGCAACACCACCTTCAACCGCTAAAATAAAATCTTCTTCTAAAACATACTCTAAAAGCTCTTCAGCCTTAGTGCCATTTGCCGCCATTAAAGTTTCATGATATTCTAAAGAAAAAAAATCAAAAATAAGCTCATCAAAACTTGGCAACTCAGAACGCAACAAACTCTCGCTACACCCTGTACATTCACAAAGATGAAGCCATACTAACTTTGTTTTAGGTGCGATTTGAAAAAATCTTTGAGCAAGAGCTGGAATTTCATTGCCTAAAGATAAATGTCTAGCAAGAATTTTTACACTTTCTTCATTGATAACCTTATCCTCTTTTAAAGTAGAATTCTCAAGTTTTTTAATGCGATCTTCAAGTATATTTTTTAATTCTTCATTGCTAAGCTTTGCCATTTTTTATCCTTTTTGATTATCCCAACAAAGAACAGTTTGCCCTTCTTCATTTTTTTCAACATCGCCCATACCCATGATGTTATATCCTGCATCAACATAATGTATTTCACCTGTAACACCATTTGCTAAATCGCTAAGTAAATACATAGCCGAATTGCCTACATCTTCTATACTAACATTGCGTTTTAAAGGAGAATTGATTTCATTGTATTTTAAAATCATTCTAAAATCCCCTATTCCACTTGCTGCCAAAGTTTTAATAGGACCTGCTGAAATAGCATTAACACGAATTCCTTTTACTCCTAGATCTCTTGCTAAATAACGCACAGAACTTTCAAGTGCGGCTTTTGCTACACCCATAACATTATAATGAGGTACATATTTAACCCCACCAAGATAACTTAAAGTCAAAATCGAACCCTTCTCTTTTAAAATAGGTAAAACCGCACGTGTTAAAGAAAGTAAAGAATACACAGAAGTTTGCATAGCTATATCAAAAGCTTCTTTTGAAGTTTCTAAAAAAGAATTTTCTAAAGCTTCTTTTGGAGCAAAAGCAACCGCATGTACTACAAAATCAATCTCACCTAAATCTTTTTTGATTTTTTCAGCGATAGAATCTAAATGCTCGTTATTATTTACATCAAGCTCATAAACAAAATTAGAATTAAACTCTTGTGCTATAGGTTCTACACGTTTTTTTAAAGCATCATTTAAAAAAGTAAAAGCAAGCTGGGCTCCTTGATCAAAACATGCTTTTGCTATGCCATAAGCGATAGATTTATTATTTGCAACCCCTACAATAAGGCCTTTTTTACCCTTCATAATCATCTTTTATCCTTTGATTAATTTTATAAAATTTTCTACTTTTAAAGCTGCAGAGCCTATCAAAACTCCACCACAATGATTTACACTTAAAATTTCTTTGATATTATTTTCATTCACGCTTCCACCATAAAGCAAAGGCGCCTTGGTTAAACTCACTAAAAATTCAAGCACTTTAGCGATATCTGTACTTTGTGCACTCACTCCCGTTCCTATAGAATAAATAGGCTCATAAGCGATAATGAGTCTTTCATAATTTAAATCAATAATTTCAAGTTGTTTTTTTAAAAACTCTAAAGTCTTGCCTGAATTTTTTGTATCTAAATTTTCACCTATACAAAAAACAATTTTATAACCATGCTCTTTAGCAAAATCAAATTTAGCTCCAATAAGCTCTTCATCTCCTAAAGCTCTTCTTTCAGAATGCCCGATTAAAACACATTTGATCCCAAATTCGTCCAAATGCTCTTTTCCAAGCTCGCCTGTAAAAGCACCATTAACACAAGGATAAAAATTTTGGGCTCCTTGTATGAAGTTATTTTCATTTTCTAAAAATGCTACACTAGGTGGGAAAACGATAATATCATCACATTTTGCTCCCATAGTTTTATTTAAAATTTCAGCATAAATTTTAAAACTTGCTCTTGTGTGATTGCATTTTAAATTTGCAGCAAAGATCATTCATTTTCCTTAGATCTTAAAGCTTTTACACCTGGAAGTTCTTTACCCTCTATAAGTTCAAGAGAAGCGCCACCTCCAGTAGAAATAAAAGTCATCTCATCTGCATCACCTGCGCGCGCAACCACATCAGCTGTATCACCGCCTCCAACAACAGAAGTTGCATGCCCTTCACTAATATAATGACTCATTTTAATGCTACCTTTTGAAAATTTATCAATTTCAAAAACCCCCATAGGTCCATTCCACCAAATCGTTTGCGCATCAGAAATCACCTCTTTAAAAAGTCTCACACTTGCAGGTCCTATATCTAAACCCATCCAACCATTTGGAATTTCTTGTGCTGGAACAAATTTCATCGGCGCATCTTGTGAGCACGCAGGAGCGGCTACAACGTCTACTGGAAGATAAATTTTCACTCCTAAATTTTTACCTTTAGTAAGAATTTTATTAGCTTCTTCTAAAAGTTCTTCTTCTAAAAGTGAATTTCCTATATCATAACCTAAGGCTTTTAAAAAAGTAAATGCCATACCTCCGCCTATGATTAATTTATCTACCTTTGGTAATAAATTTGTCAATGCTTGAAGTTTTCCACTTACCTTTGAACCTCCAACAACAGCGACAAAAGGACGTGCTGGATGTTTGATAAGATTGCTTGCAAAATCAATTTCTTTTTGGAGTAAAAATCCTGCACCTTTGTGTTTTTCATCAAAAAATTTAGTAATAGCCTCCACGCTAGAATGTGCTCTATGGCATACTCCAAAAGCATCATTGATATAAACTTGAACCATAGAAGCAAGTTCTTTGGCTAAATTTTCATCATTTTTAGTTTCGCCTTTTTCAAAACGCAAATTTTCAAGAAGTAAAATTTCACCCACTTTTAAATTCATAGCTTTGGTTTTTGCATCTTCGCCGATAACATCTTTTGCCATAACAATTTCTTTATCTAAAAGTCTAGCAAGACGCTTAGCAACAGGTTCTAAAGAATACTTGGAGCTAATTTCTTTTGGGCGTCCTAAGTGAGAGGCTAAAATCACACTACAACCATTATCCAAACAATATCTTATCGTAGGAATAGCTGATCTTATGCGTCTATCATCGGTGATATTTAAAAAATCATCTTGAGGAACATTAAAATCACATCTTATAAAAACTTTTTTCTTAGCTAAATCAATATCTTTTATAGAAATAATATCACTCATGATTAAGCCTTATTTGCAATATATACTGCCATATCTACTAGACGACTTGAATAACCCCATTCATTATCATACCAAGCAATCACCTTGATAAAATCATCCGCAATCACTTGAGTTAAATCACTTGCCACAATGGCCCCATAAGAACAAGTGATAAAATCGCTTGAAACTCTTTCATCATCATCCACCATTAAAATGCCTTTTAAATTTGTAGCTGCAGCTTTTCTAAAAGCTTCATTGATTTCATCTTTGTTAACTTTACGGCTTAGTTGTGCAGTTAAATCCACGCTTGATACATCAATCACTGGCACACGCATACTTTGTCCATGAAGCTTGCCATTAAGCTCAGGCATAACAAGTTTCATAGCTTTTGCTGCGCCTGTAGAGGTTGGAATGATATTTTGCGCTGCAGCACGAGAACGGCGTTTATCTTTAGCCTTAGCATCAATAATACTTTGTCCATTTGTATAAGCATGTATCGTTGTCATAAGTCCTTTTTCTATACCAAAATTATCTTGTAAAACACGACAAACAGGACCTAAACAATTTGTTGTACAACTTGCATTAGAAATAATGCTTTCACCCTTGTAAAGTTCTGAATTTACTCCTAAAACATAAGTAGGTGTATCATCTTTTGCAGGAGCACTCATGATCACTTTTTGCACTCCCATATCTACAAATTCTTGACATTTTGCCATAGTTAAATGTGCTCCTGTGCACTCTAAAACAATTTGTGTGCCGTATTTTGCAAAGTCAAGATCTTTTACATTGCGACTTTTAAATACTTTGATTTTTTTACCATTTATCACTAAATCATCGCCTTCACTATCAACACTGCCTTTAAATTCACCATGTACTGTATCGTATTTAAAAAGGTATTTTGTAAGTTCAATATCTGTAGTATCATTTATCGCCACAAGCTCAATATCATTTCTTTCTAAGATGATTCTTGCAACACATCTGCCTATGCGTCCAAAACCATTTATAGCAACTTTTACAGCCATTTAATTTCCTTTTGCAAAATATAATGTTAATATTCTACAAAAAAAAGGTTAAAATTTTAATGAAGATAGCACTTTTTGGTGGCAGTTTTGATCCGCCACATAATGGACACAATAGCGTTGTTTTAGAGGCTTTGGAAAAATTAGATATTGATAAGCTTATTATTATGCCTACTTATATTAATCCTTTTAAACAAAGTTTTAGTGCTGATGAAAAGCAAAGATTCTTATGGGTTAAAAAACTTTGGGGACATTTGCTAAAAGTTGAAATTTGTGATTTTGAAATCAGGCAAAAACGCCCTGTTCCTAGCATAGAAAGTGTTAAGTATCTTTATAAGCTTTATAATCCTAGTAAATTTTATCTTTTAATCGGTGCAGATCATTTAGAAAAACTTCACCTTTGGCATGATTTTGAAAAACTTAATTCTTTAGTAGAATTTGTTATTGCTAATCGCAATGATATAGAAATTCCTAAGAATTTTAAAGATTTAAAAACCAATAAAAAAATCGCTTCTTCTTTCATACGCAACACTCTAAATACAAATGAAGTCTGCGAAGAAATTAAAGATGAAGTAAAAAAATACTATGAAAAATTACAAAAAAATTGATACAATTTCAAAAATTAAAGGACAATAATGCAAGAAAGAATAGATTTAATCGTTAAAATTTTAGATGAAAAAAAAGCTGAAAATATCAAAACCATTGACATGAGCGAGCAAGAATACTTTGTAAAATATGTCATTATTGCAGCTACTTTAGGAGAAAGACACGCTCTATCCTTGATCGATGAGCTTAAAACACAACTTAAAGCCAAAGGTGAGGAATTTTTAAACATAGATAGTAGCGAAGAATGGAGCGTGATCGATCTTGGCGATATTTTAATCCACCTTTTAACACCAGAACATAGAGGAATTTATAATATAGAAGAATTACTAGAAAACCTTAAAAAAGGCAAGGTTTAAAAAGGCTAAAAATTTAATTAGCCTTTTTAGTTTTTAGAGATTATCAATATATTCTTCAATCTCTTTTTTGATTTTCTCTTTTTGTTCTTTTAAAGCTTTTTTCTTAGCTTTATACTCAACCTTACTCATATAGTCTTTTTGATCATGTAAAGCATCGAGTTCTTTTTCGATTTTTTCCACTTCTTGTTCTTTAAGTTTTTTAGCTTCTAGTTTTTTATCATAAAACATAGGATCTTTAGTGCAATCATTTTGCACTTGCTTTAAAGCAAGTTCTAAACTTAAAGTTCTAGCTGTGTCATTATGTGCTTTAGAAAAACTGATTTCTTTATTAATACGATCAATTTTTTTATCGCATTCACTTGCACCAAAAGCAAAAGCACATAGCGTAAGCAGAACAAGTATTTTTTTCATTTTTTATTCCTTTTTAAGATAAATTTAAATCGCGAAATATTATCTCATCAATTCTTAAATCTAGCTTTTATATCATCAAATAAAGTAAACACCATACTTTCAAGCTCTTTTGCTCTTTCTAAAGATGTTGCCTCAAAGCGTGTGATAAGATAAGGGCTAGTGTTAGATGCACGAAGCAAAGCCCATCCATCGCCAAAATCTATCCTAGCTCCATCAATTTCACAAAGACTTTTAACACCTTTTAAAGCTCCTTTTTCAATCTCTTTTTGAAATTCTTCTACAAGTTTAAATTTTTCTTCTTCATTTACAGGAATTTTAATTTCAGGTGTAGTATAAAGTTTTGGTAAAGCTCTAATCATACTTTCTAGATCAAAACCTTTATAAACAAGCTCCAAGGCTCTTAAAAATGCATAAATTCCATCATCATAACCAAAATATCTATGTTTAAAGAAAATATGCCCACTCACTTCAGCAGCTAAATCAATATCTTTTTCTTTCATCATTTTTTTGATATTAGAATGTCCTGTTTTTCCCATAAAAATAGTTCCAAATTTAGCCACTTCATCAAAAAGATTTTTAGAACATTTTACCTCGCCTAAAATGCGTGGATTAGGGATATTTTTAGCAAACAAATAACAAAGCTCATCTCCACAAAATACATGAGTTTTACTTAAAGCAACCATTCTATCAGCATCCCCATCAAAAGCAAAAGCCAAAGAATAATCTTGATTTTGATTTAAAAATTCTCTAATCGCACTTAAATTTTCTTCTTCTGTAGGATCTGGAGCATGGTTTGGAAACTGTCCATCAGGCTCTGCAAACATTACATGAGCTTTTAAATTTAAAGCTTTGATTAAAGGCTCTATCACCACTCCAACCGCACCATTTGTGCAATCAACACCAAATTTATAATTAAAATCCTTTAAAAAACTAAATTGCTCGCACATAAATTTCACATAAAGGCTTAAAATATCGTATTTTTCTACTTCTAAATTTTCTTCAATATCATCATCTAAATGCTTATAAACTTCTTTTGAAAACTCTTTTAATTCCACACCAAAAAAACTTTCTTTATTGATAGTGATTTTAAAACCATTATAATCTTTTGGGTTATGAGAGCCTGTTATCATAACATTTGCATCAAATTTCAAGCCCTCATAAAGACTAAAATACCCCAATGGAGTTGGCACAAGTCCTATATCATAGATTTTTATTCCCGCTTTGTTAAGTCCACTCACTAGATAATTAAAAAGCTCATTTGCACTATATCTTGCATCATAACCCACACTTACATTTTTACAGCCTTTATTTAGCATGGTTTGTCCTAAGCAAAAACCTATAGCCTTAACACTTTTTTCATTCAGTTCTTTGTCGTAAAGTCCTCTTATATCATATTCTCTAAAAATCACATCTAACATTTTTTTCCTTCAAATTCATCTCTTCTTTGACCTAAATTTATCGTTTTTCTAAAGCAAATTTGGATAGAAAAGAAATTTTTGCTACAATTTTACATTAATTTCACTAAATGAAGGAAAATTTATGGATGAAGAATTAGAAAACGAAGAAACGAAAAAGAAAAAAGGCGGTTCACTTGTAATTATTATTGTTATTTTACTTTTTGTTTTACTTCTTAGTATTATGGGAGTAATTGCTTGGCTTATTTCAAGCAGTTCAAGTGATGAAAGTGAAGTCAAAGAAGCTCCAAAAGAAGAGGCAAAAGCCGATAAACCTAAGGTTTCAGCCCCTACTCAACGAGGTAGTGATTTTGCTAATATAGGTCCTATGTATCCACTTGATCCTTTTACCCTAAATTTACTTAGCGATAGTGGCTCAAGATATGTAAAATGCACTATAGAATTAGAACAAAATAGCGAACTTTTAAAACCTGAACTTGACAAAAAAGTTCCAGTGATTCGTGATATTATTATTCGTACATTAACAGCTAAAACTTTTGAAGAAGTAAGTACACAAAAAGGCAAAGAACGTTTAAAAGATGAGCTAGTTGGAAAAATCAATGAAATTTTAACCGATGGCTTTATTAAAAATGTTTATTTTACGGATTTTGTAGTTTCTTAAATGCGTGTAGGCTGTGATATCATCGCCATTTCTAGAATAGAAAAAATTCATTCTAGACATGGCAAAAATTTTTTGGATAAATTTCTAAGCCCAAAAGAACAAATACTCATTAAAAATCCAGCAACTCTAGCAGGTCTTTGGGCTGCTAAAGAAGCCGCTAGCAAGGCTTTAGGTGTTGGAATTTGTGAATTATGCAGTTTTTTTGATATTGAAATATCAAAAGATGAAAAAAACGCGCCTAAATTAAAATATTCTCAAAAAATTACAAAAGATTTTAATATCACTCAAACTTCCCTAAGCATTTCTCATGATAATGGTTTTGCTATAGCCATAGTAGCTATAGTTTGATTATTTTCCTATAGTTTGCTTATCTAAATTTCTTGAAAGTATGAAATCCACCACAGGTTGTTCTCTTTTATTTGCTCTTTTACAATGATCTTTTTGAAAAAAATCTGTGATTTTTATAACAATCCTTGCCCATTTTTTGCGATTTCTTTCACGCCACGCATGAGAAGAAACGCTCTCCCAAGCATAGCCATTAAACAAGCTTGCATTTACAAAATGATCTAAGGCTCTAACACCCTGTCTTGCTCGTGCGGTATTAAAAAAAGTTCCTATAATCACGATAAAAAGATATCCTAAAACTGCTAAAGGTACTATCGCACAAAGCAAAATAGTCCCTGCTAATTTTTCTTTTAAGCTTCCTTTTAAGGTGCGTTTTACACGACGACGAAAATTGGCACGAATTTTAACTCTAACTCTTTTCATAACTCTCTTTTGCTAAATTTTATCCTCATACCATTAGCCGAACGCACTGTTAAACGCCCTACTACATCAGGTACAAATCCTTCTTCAAGTTCTAGTTTGTAAGTTTTTAAAATATTAGCCAAAATCAAAATCGCTTCTTGCATAGCAAAACCTTGTCCTATACAAATTCTTTCCCCTACCCCAAAAGGCAAATAAGCATCTTTTTTGTATTCTCCTTCAAAACGAGAAGGATTAAATCCATGCGGATTTGTCCAAAATTCTTCATGTCTGTGTATCAGCCAAGGAGCAATCACCACCCCAGAACCTTTTTTAATAAGCTTATCTCTAACTTGGGTATCTTTTTTTGCCTCTCTTGCAAAAAATCCAACAGGAGGATAAAGTCTTAAAGATTCTTTAAAAATATTTGTTAAGTATTTAAACTGTCTTAGATGCGAAATTTCAATGGCTCCACCCTGTAAAACCTGAGTAATCTCCTCATAAGCTTTTTCTTGCTCCTTAGGATAAAGACTAAGCAAATAAAGCGTCCATGTCAAAGAACTTGCTGTGGTTTCATGTCCTGCTAAAAAAAGCATAGCCACTTGATCTAAAATTTCCTCAAAAGAAAAACGCTTATTTGTATCAGCATCCACTACTAAAAGCAAAGATCCTAAAATATCTTCAAATTCTGCATTATCTGCCATATCATATCTTGGTTTTATGATATCACTTAAAACCTGTCTGATCACATCTCCGGCCTTAGCACGCTTACAATCTCCTAACACATAAGAAAGCCATTTTGGAAAACGAAACATACGACGCATGGCTGTATGCACGCTTTGCTCTTGAAAAGTCACAAATGCGTTTAAGATTTTTTTACCTTTTTCCTCATCGAGTTTTGAAGACATAATGGTGCGAAAAATCACATCAGCGGTAATAAAAGTCATAGCTTCATCTACTTCGATAACAGCATGATTTGGATACTTGCTAAAACGATCCATCATATCTGCCACAGCTTCACTCATAAGATTAAACACTTTATTGATACGAGTCATTTCAAAACTTGGACGCAAAAGCTCTCTTTGTTTTTTCCAAACTTCACCATTTGTAGTAAAAATACTCTCCCCTAAAAGCGGACTTAAAAGCTCATGTAAAAATGCACTTTTAGGAAATTCTCTAACCTCATCAACCATCATTCTTTTAACTTCTTTAGTGTCATTTATGACATAAAGATCAAAATTTGGCATCTTCACATAGCCTGTTTGCATTTTATAACTACGCTCATAAAGCCCGTCAAGCCAAGATCTACGCTTTAACAAAAAAGTTAAAAGCGTAGAAGCTTTATTTTTATAAGGTTTTGGAAAAAAGGGGCATTCACTCATATTTTTACCTTTTCTTCTAAAAATTTAGGCATTATGATGAAAGAAAAAAAATCATAATCACCTTTAACACTAATACTATAAAGATATAAAAAGTGCGCTTTGTTTTTATCTCTTTTTATTTTTTTATACTCATGTTTTTCATATAAAGTGTGAAATTTAGCACTTAAAAATGGGGGTGTAAATTTAGCATTTACGCCACTCGTGCGGAAAAAATCCACTTGAGGAAAACATGCTCCATCAATAATCGATGTGTAATCATACCATTTTAAATCAAACCTTGAAACAAATTCAAGCTTCTTTCTAAATTCATCCGCTTTTTTTTGATAACTCACTAAAGGAATGCATTCTCCTAGAGTAAGAATTTTTAACTTATGAAGTAAAGATAAATCTAAATTTTGTCTTAAAATACACTCCAAAACTTCTATACAAACTATAGTTCCAATACTATGTGCTACTAAAACAAGTTCATAATCTTGTTTATTTTCATTTTGTTTTAGCTTATCTACTATGGTATTTGCAAAAAGCTTGATTCTTTCTTGCATAGTGCCTGTTTTTTTATCTTGCCAAGTAGCACAAAAAGCACAAATTCTTGCTATCCAAAATACAGCTAATTTCTTACCTAATTTAAATAAAAAATGATTTAGTAAAAATCCTAAAAAACATCCTATGATGATAGCTAAAGAAAAATGCATATAATTTTGCAAAAAAGCAAAACTTCCAAAAGCCAAAATCAAAGAAAATAGTAAAGAAAATAACACATAAAAAAAAGGATAATAACCTGTGATAAGTTGATAAATCGACTCTTTGCCAAATTTGATAAAAAGCCCTGTGATAGTATAAATTCTAAAAAAACTATAACAATCTGCCAAAGCATCTTTATAATTTTCTGACCAATTTTTCTTAACAATATCATTCCATGTTAAAAAATGATATTTAGTTTGTACTCCTTCGCAAGAAATTTGAAAAAAAGGAAATTGCTCATTTTTTTCAATTTTACTTAAATCAACTTTAATGTTAAAAGCATGAGAATAATCTTTTAGGTTTTTTTTAAATAAATCATAATAAAATCTATAACTTTTAGGATCATATCCTGCTATATAAAATACTTCCCTATCCATACAATAATTTCTTTTTGCTTTTAATTATAACAACTTTGCTTTAAAAGCTCTCTTAATCAAAGCTTTTTAGTCTTATTTGTCTAAAAAGAAATTTTTATAAAAATTGCCGTTGAATTGATTAGTTTGTAAAAGATATTTTTTAAAATTACATACCAAAACAGGATTGGGTTTATAAGCATGAGCTTCACGCCAAAAAAATTGAAGTTTTTTTGGATAAGATAAGCCTTCAAAATCATAAAAAGCATTGCCACAAACCTTAGTCGGACAGCCTTCTAAAATAGCACTAAGGCCTACTGTTGAATTTATAGTAATACAACCCAAAGCCTTTCTTAAAAGAACTGGCAAGTGGGTATCATGAACATATAAAACCCTTCCTTCTACATGATATTTTTGACTTAAATCATTTATGAGTTTAGAATAATTCTTATAGCCCCTATCCATGGGATGGTGTTTAAAAACTAGATAAGATTTAGCTCTTGCATGGTTTGCAAAAGAAAGTATGGTTTCCTCTATAAAGTGCTCTATGCTTTTTTTGTAATGATATTTAATTTGCGTATCGCTATAAACTTGTAAAATCGCCAAAAAGTACTTTTTTTCTAAATTATAAATCTTTTCATTTAGTTTTTTTTCTGTAATCTTATAAAGATACTTTCTATACAATGATCTAAACCAAAATAAAAATTCAAAAGGATATAAAGTGCGATGATGAAGTTTGTTGTTAAAAAATGGAGCCAAAATAAAAGCAAACAACCAATACAAAAAAGCATCAAAAGCCATAAATTTAAATCCACCTGGAATTTCTTTTATGCTTTCTTTGGTAAAAATATTTTGAGAAAGATAAAAATTTTTATCACGCGGTAAAGAAGAATTTGCATTCACCCCATCTTTTTCCAAAGTAATACAATAAGGCCTTAAATATCCTTCTTCAAAAATCCATATTTCAATTCCTAATTCTTTAGCCACTTTAATAGCCTTAGCATGTATAATGCGACAATCATTATACATTAAAATAGCATCGATTTTTTTATTTTGAAAAAAATCTCTATAGAAATTTTCAAGATCTTTTTCATCACACTTACACCTCGTTCCACTAGGATAGAAAAAAAAATCTCCGCCGTTAAAATTGAGTTTAAAAACTTTGGTTTGGTTTTTTCTCATTTTAACTGCAAGATGATGAAAAAAATTTCCCACAGGCCCTTGCAAGAATAAAACATTTTTACCGCTAAATTCTTTTTTAATTTTAGTGCTAAATCTCATTTCTTTGCTAAAAATTCATAAAATCTTCTTATTTTTCTAAGCATAAAAGTTTTAAAATCTATTGCCAATTTTATATATTTTTTTGAAAAATAAGCTTTTTGTAAATTTAGCATTATATCTAAACAAACTTCAATTTCACATAAAGTTTTTGTTTTAGGATTTATATATCTTGGATATATGATTAAAGCACCTGCTACAAGCTCTTCTAGGCTTAGTTTTCTTGTTCTTCTTTCACATCTATATTTATCTTTTGTTAAACCCCAGCCCGCATAAAAAGGCATACCATAAGTAAAAACTTTTTTAGCTCTTAAAAGAGCATCAAAACCACTTGTAGAAGTAATAGTGTGAATTTCATCAGCAATTTTTATAGCGCTATCAATACTGCAATCTTTTACAATCTCATCACAAAATTCCAAGATGAGTGTTTCATCTTTTAAACCTATACGGTTGCCACTTAACACATCAGGATGGGGTTTAAAGATGATATAAGCATCTTGATTTTTAGCACGCACCTCCTTAAGCAAATCAAGAGTAGATAAGCCAAAACCCCCTAAAATCATCGAAGCATCATCTTCAACTTGAGCAGGGATTAAAATAATCTTTTGTCCTATTTTGGCATTGATCTTTAAATTTTCATGCTTTAAGCCATTGTATTTTGAAAAGCGGTTCTCAAGTAAGATTTTTATAATATTTTTTGCCCTATTTAGCATATTTTCATCAAAAATTTCGTTTTGCAAAAGCTCTTCTAATTTACTTGCTTTATTTGGATCTATGTAAAGTCCTTTATCATCAACGATTAAAGAAAAAGGGCGCGTAAGATCAGAACCTAAAGAGATTGAGCGAATAAATCCATCTTCAACTAAAGAAATTTTGGGAGTAAAATGGAGCAAATTCTCATCTTGCGCTTTTTTTATAAGAGTAGTTTTAAGAGCGTTATAATCTATCCTTTTACCCCAAATAAAAAATTTATCATTTTCTTTTAATTGTATATTCTTTAAACAATCTAAGAAATCTAGAAATATGATTTCATTGTTTTTAGCTATAAAAAAAGGTTTTACAAATTTCCTTTTCCATTTTGAAAATCCAAAGAAAAAAAGTCTATTAGAATTTGCCTTTTCTATATCTTTATATTTTGCTAAAGTTTGAATAGTATCAAAAATATTACTTTTTTGATTGAAATAAGGATTAAAATACTCAGAATAAAGTATATAAGCAGCATAGAAAACTTCTTCTAAACTTCTTTTTTGCATCCTTCTTTTACACTCTAATTTATCTTTTGTTAGACCCCAGCCCGCATAAAAAGGCATGCCATAACAAATACATTCACATTCTTGCATCAAAGCTTCAAAACCCATACCAGAAGTTTTGGTATAAACCTTATCAAAAAACTCAAGCAAGGCTACGGGATTAAAATTTTCAGTAATTAAAATACATTCTTTAGGTAAGGAATTTATATCTAAATCACTTTGTTTTTTACCGCTTAAAACATCAGGATGGATTTTTATATAAATTTTAGATTTAGGATTTTCTTTTATGGCATCTTTTATCATATCGACGGTTTTAAAACCTTTAGCAAGCCCAAATTCAAGTGAGGCATCATTGGCCGTTTGGGTGATGATTAAAACCCTTTTTTCATCTTTTTGAAAATAATCATCTGGAATATCAAGATTGTTATTATACTTGCTAATTTTATATTTTTTGATAAGCTCTATAGCTTTTTTAGCTTGCTTGATTTCTTCATCTTTAAATTCATAAGTATTTAAAAGATTTTCAAGCTTTGAAGGTGCTGTTGCATCATAATAAATGCCTATATCATCTTTAACCATAGAAAAACTTGGGCTATTTTCAACCCCTAAATTTAATGAGCGGATAAATCCATCTTCTAAAAGCATGAATTTAGCCTTATATTTTTTAGCTAAATTTATAGCTTTTAAACCTGATTTTTTGCGTCCCCAGCCAAGGAAAAGATCATCTTTATTTATTTTTGATTTTTTCTTATACAAAGAAATGGTGTAAAAATTTCTAACATTAGCAATAAGTTTTTTTGATATTGAGTAATGCTTCACAATGCCAATTTCTTTATTATAAGTTCAACTTTTTCTTCTAAATTATTTCGACAAGAATTATTGATCACTAAATCAGCCTCTGGTTTATCAAATTCTATATCAACACCAACTACATTATCAATTTCTTTATTTAAAGCCTTAGTATAAAGCCCTTTTTGATCTCTTTGCATTAATTCATGCATATCGCATTCTATATAAATTTCATAATAATTTTTTAATTGCTTTCTATTGTAATCATAAATCTCATTAAACATTGAAATCGTAGTGACAATAACCATCATACCTTGATCATTTAAAAATTTTGCAAATTTAGCTCTTTTCAAAGCCATATCTATGCGACCTTGTCTATCGTATGCATAATGTCCTAATATTTCTCTTAACTCATCTCCATCGAGATAAATAAGGTTTTTATATTTTAATTTTAATTTCTCATACAAAGCTTGACCTATAGTTGTTTTTCCACTTCCAGCTAAACCAGTAAGCCAAATAATATAAGGACTATTTATCAATTTGCACCTCTAAATCACTCATAAAATCAATTTCACACCAATTGCCATCAATTTCCACTGCTTTTGCGTTGTTGTATTTTTCAATTAAAGCTTGCAAAAAACTTGTCATGTACATATTTTCAAAATTTTTATTATCATATAAAATATCTCGATCAAGCATTTCATAAAAAGCAATAACTTCGGAAAGAAATTGATAAGAAAATTTAAAAAGTCCTATATATTGAGCTTCTATCTCATCATAGGCATTAGCTTTTTTTCCAAGTTCTATAATATAACCATTTGTCATCTTTAATGTTTCAGCATCTTCTAAAGGATTTGCAAAGCGTTTGCTCCAAAGCTTACGCCAAGACTTATCAACTACTATAGCAAGTTCTTCTTTGGCATTTATAAGCTTTTGCACGCAATCTTGAAAATAAACAATATCCGCATAAGAAATAATCAAATCTTGTTTTTCTTCGATGCATTTTAATATAAAATCTTTAGCGCAAAAAAAAGTATGAACCATATTGGTTTTATCATATTTTGAATTAATAAAAAAATGCTCGATATCATATTTATTAAGATAATTTTTTAACACTTCGTTTAAATATCCACCCACAACAGCTATTTCATTTATACCTGCTGATTTTAAAGCTTCGATTTCATAATCTATGATTTTTTTATTCTTATACTCAACCATACACTTTGGTTGATCTTTTGTTAAAGGCATCAGCCTTGATCCAAAACCTGCTGCTAAGATAATTGCATTCATATTATTCCTTGATTAAACTAAACCACTCTCTTAAAATTTGAATATTATTAAGCCCATTTTCTCTTTCAATATGCCACATTATACCAAAAATATTTTCATACTTATGTTTAAAAGCTTCTATGGTATTATCTTTTGCTAAGCAAAGTTCTACAAGATCTTCGCCTAATTTTTCAATAGCAAAATTATGAAAAGAATTGCTTATAAATTTTTCTTTTGAGAAAAATACTTCATGTTTGCCTATATGATTTTCACAAGGACTTATATGGCTATTAAAATAATGAGCTATCATCTGAGCCCCTCTGCAAATTCCTAAAAGTGGTATTTTTTCTTCTAAACAAATTTCTATAACTTGCTTTTCATATAAATCTCTCTTTTTAGATAAGACATTGGGATTATAAAAACTTAAATCATTGCCACCGCTTAATATCACAGCTTTTATTAGATGTTTATAATAAGAAAAATCTATTTCATAGCTAAGAGGAAGAGGAGTAAAATTTTTAAATAAATCTTTATTAAATAATTTTCCCCAATCCAAAGCCAAACATTCTCTTTCTTCATGATAGCTTTCGTTGCAAATAAGCCTTTGAGTAATACCTATAAACAAAATATTTGCTCACTTTCACATTCTATATTTATTTTTTTAGCTTTTAAATATTTTTCAAAATTTTCTTCTCCAACTCCTATAACAGCAGGCATTCCAAGTTCTGAGGCACGAATGGCCATATGCGAATTAGCACCCCCATAACATGTAATAAGTCCTGCTATATTTTTTGTAAATAAATAATCATATCCGGGATCTGCGGCATAAATTAAAACAATCTTTCCTTCTAAATCTTTATCATTTTCCTTTGCCGTAAATGCAGTAATACTCTTTTGTGTAATGAAATTTGGAATAATGCTATGATTATAAAAAGAAAAAATTTCATCGGCATTGCAAAGTAAAGAAGGAAGTTTTATAGCTTGTGTAAGTTCATATTCTTTTTTATTGCGATTAATTTCTTCTACAAACTGCTCTTTTGGATTTATAGAATAAAGACTAGAATAAAGATTTAAAATGCTTTTTATATCAAGATGAGCCAAATCTTCTTTTTCAATGCCATAATATTTGCCTAATTCTTCTATATAAACTATAGCTTTAGAAAGCAATCTAGTGAATTCAAATTTAACGAGCTCTCTACCCTCGATAGCCTGTTTTAAAAAATCAAAAAATTCACAAGCATCAATCTCTAATCCATGCTCTCTAAGTAAAGCATTTAAAGCTTTTGTCTTTTCTTTTGAAAAAACAAAAGCTTTATCTTGTAAATAAACTTTACTATCTTTTTGATCCACATCAAAATAAAGTTCAAAATCTTCATCATATCTTGGAGATAAAATATTATAAGTTCCTGCTCTTAAGTGTCCAAAATCTTTCAAAAATTGATCTTTGTTGTGAAAATTAAGATGGTTTGTTTGTTTGCTTAAATTTTTGCTCACTGTATTAAGTGAATTTAAAAAATCATCTTTTTCCTCTTTGGTTATAAAATCAATCTCAACTAAAGAATTTAAAAGTTGCATTGCTACAAATGCAGCCCTAGCCACCCCCGCAAAAGGCAAGGTTCCATAACGCTTGCATTCTTCAATAAGCCAATAAATTTTATCAATTAAAGAAAAATTAGAATTAATAATGCCATCATATCTTTCTTTTAGCTTATAAGCTTTTTGTATATCTTTTAAATAAAACCCTGATCTAGGATTAATAATCTTATTTGTAAGTTCCAATAATGAAAATTCTAATCTTTTGATTTCATTTTCATTAAAACCATGATTTAAAAGTTCTTCTAATTTTTTAGAACTATTAAAGTCATAACAAGAATAAACAATATTAAATTCAATCTTATCGTGCAATTCATGATTTTTATTAAGCTTATCTAAGTAAAAATTGACAAGTTTTTGTGCAATATTTTCATCTAATTTTTTTGGTATAAAAGAATTAAAAGATAATCTTACATCTACATAAGGAATGCCTAAAAAAGAATGGATTAAAGGATGGGATCTTAGATCTCTATAACCATAATTATCTCTTTGATACGCCCAGATATTATCTGTGATGATTTCTTTATATAAACTAAAAGCTAAACGCCTAGGTCTTAACCCTATGATTTCAGCTGGATTCCAATCAGGCATTACCCCAAAAATAGCTTTATCTCCCAAAACTCTAGATCTTGATTCTTTTAAAGACTCAAAACGTTTATAAAATCTATATAAAGCTTCTTTTGGTAAAGAATGAAATAAATTATTTTTTTCATGCATAACCAAAGGACGCACTTGTAAGCAAAAAAGTTCTTCCTTATCATCTTGAATAGCAAATGCAAATTCAACATCTAAAAAACAACAGTCATATAAAACTTCTAATTCTTTTATAAGTTCTATAATTTTTTGAAGTCTAATATCTTTAAATTCTAAATAATCTCTGTAATGACAGTAAGTTTTTGCACTCTTACTACTTCCATCTGTAATAGAGCTATTTGAACCATTTTCATCATATTGAAGACAAAAATAAGGGGAAAAATTATCCTTATCAACACTAAAACCAACTCCACAAAGAGTAATGTTTTCAAGCATAGGTTGAACTAAAATTTCATCGCTTTTTGATGGCATAGAATTGGCAACTTCATATAAAGCTTTTAATAACTCATCTTTAGAATCAGCTTTAATATTTGCCAAAGAAAGAAAAGCACCTGCATTGGAGTTTTTCATACTATCTTCACTTAAAGAAGAACTTCTTATAATGAGTCTATTAGCCTTTAAGGTTTGAATGTCATGTAAAACTTTATCTTCATTTGATATTAATTCTTCAAGCGAAGTTAAAACCAAAGGTAGAACTTTTGCTTTTTTTAATTTTGTTTGTAAATTTTTTAAATTTTGTGCTTTGGTTTTAAAATTCAACTCCGCCATATTTTTCCTTAGTTTTATATTTTTTTAGCACTCCAACAACGAGTGGTATATTTTATGCTAAATTCCTTAGGAAGTCTTTGTGAAATTTTATCACTAATTTTATTAAAAAGTTCATTTCCTTCATCAGTCTCCAAATCCCAATAAGGATTTTTAACACTTTTCCATGCATTAATATAATTTTCAATGCTTTGATGAAAATAAAAATCCTCTTCAATATAAACAATATTATCAAAAAGATCCTTTCGACTCTCTATAATTGGTCTTTGATCTTCTCTTCTTGTTCCCCTTGTATAATTTGGTACAAATTCTACAATAGTATCTTCAGCTATTTTTTGCACAGGATCGTTTAAATCCCTGTGATTCCACATACAAGAAAAATATCCCTCTGATTTTAATAAGCGATGAGCTTCCTCTAAGGCTTCATTTCTATCCATTACATTAAAACTACTACCAAAAGTCACCCAATCAAATTCACTATTTTGGAGTGTTGAGTTTAAGCCTGTTGCTCTAACCCAGTCAATCTTTTGATCCTTGGTTCTTTCTATCCCGATCTCACGCATCGCATCATTTGGTTCTACAGATACTACCCTACATCCTCTTTCTAAAAGCATAATGCTTAAATTTCCAGTTCCTGCACCGATATCAGCGACTTTAATATCTTTTTTTCCAACTAAACTAATAAGCATATCTATAGTTTTTGGAGCATAATTTGGTCTATAGCTATAAAATTTAGCATGCTTGGTATAATCCCACACTTGTTCTACTAGTTTTTGCATTTTATTTCCTTTTTTTTCATCTTTAACAAGCTTGATGAAAAAAAGGAGGTATTTTATGCTTTTCTAGCTGTCCATGCTCTTATTTTATAAGGAATCTCTATACTTTGCATATGAGAAATTTTAGCTTCTATCATCTCTAAAATTTCCTTCCATCTTTTTTCACCTGCTTGTGCTTGTATATCATTTACAGAATGCCAAGCTCCAAGATAACGCTCTTTATCCCAAAACTCTTTATAGTCACACTCCATAAAAAAGCAGTCTGTGAAATCTCCTGTTGAAACAAGAATTTCTTCCCATTTTTTAACATTTTGAGTGCCACTGCTTACACGAGCAAGATCTGGAACAATATGTTTAATCTCCTTTTCAATTTCATCAAAAATCGAACCCTCTACAATGTGGCGAGGATTCCAAATCGCAGTAAAATACCCCCCCCC
>NZ_RYYA01000008.1:0-87928 GCF_004378835.1 Campylobacter sp. CH246 | reverse complement strand
ATCATTTATACCTAGTGAAAAACTAGGTATAAATTTTTCCTTCAATTTAAATTTTTCATCAAAGTTTCTAAAAAGTTTCCAAATATTTTTATACTTCCATTGTTTTAAATTTTAATATGGAGTAAAAATAAATGGAAAGAAGATTGTTTTTAAAAGGTTCAGCTTTAGGTTCTATGGTGGCTTTTTTTGCAAGTTCAAATTTAAGTGCTGCTATGCTTAAGGATAAGGATTTGCTAGGTTTTAAAGCTGTTAGTGCAAGCACGCAAGATAAAGTTATAGTACCACAAGGTTATGAAGCAAAGGTTTTAATTTCTTGGGGTGATCCACTTTTTAGTAAAGCAAAACCTTATGATGAAAGTAAAATCATCGATATGAATGCAGTTAAAAATGCTCATTTGGTTTTTGGAGATAACGATGATGGTATGAGTTTTTTTCCACTTTCAAAAAATAGAGGAATTTTAGCCGTTAATAATGAATATATAAATCCTGAAATCATGTTTAATCATCATGGTAAAAATTTAAGCAAAGAAGATATTTTATATGAGCAAGCCAGTGTGGGTGTGAGTATCTTAGAAATCGAAAAAAAGGGTGATGATTGGACTGTGGTTTTAGACTCTAAGTATAACCGCAGAATCGATGCAAACACTAAAATGCAAGTAAGTGGAGCAGCTAAAAAAGAAGTTTTAAAAAATGAAAAATTTGTTCATGGAACTTTTGCAAATTGTGCAAATGGACAAACACCTTGGGGAACTTATATCACCTGTGAAGAAAATTTTGACGATTTTTTTGGAAGTTCAGACGAAAATCTAGAATTTAATGACTCTCTTAAACGCTACGGATTTAACAAAACTAGTCTTTATGGATGGGAAAAATTTGATGAAAGATTTGATTTAGCTAAAAATATCAATGAAGCCAATCGTTTTGGTTGGATAGTGGAAATCAATCCTTTTGATGCAAAAAGCACACCTGTTAAAAGAACTTCTTTAGGGCGTTTTAAACATGAAAATGCAGAAATTATCGTAGAAAAAGATGGTTCTGTTATAGTTTATATGGGTGATGATGAGATGAATGAATTTATTTATAAATTTGTTAGCAAACGCAAATACAAAAAAGGTACTGATACAAGTAAAATTTTAGATGAAGGTACTTTGTATGTAGGACAGTTTAATGGCAAGGTGGGAGATTTTAAAGGACAGGGAAAATGGATAGCTTTAGAATATGGCAAAAACAGCTTAGATGAAAAAAATGGTTTTAAGTCTCAAGCTCAAGTACTCATCAATACGCGTCTTGCTGCAAGCATTGTAGGTGCAACTCCTATGGATAGATGTGAATGGATAGCAAGCCATAAACAAAGTGGTTCTAAAGAGGTATTTGCAACACTAACGAACAACAAAAATCGCCAAGAACCTAATACAGCAAATCCAAGGACTAAAAATGTTTATGGACAAATTTTAAAATGGATGCCAAAAAATTCTCATAAAGACGATGATTTTACTTGGGAAATTTTTGCTCTTGCTGGAAATCCTGATAACCAACAAGGCTTATATAAAGGCTCAAATAATATTACAAGTGAAAATAAATTCAATTCTCCTGATGGACTTAAATTTGATAGAGATGGAAGACTTTGGATACAAACAGATGGATCTTATTCTAATAAAGATGAATACGAAGGTATGGGAAATAACTGCATGCTAGCAGCAAATCCAAAAACAGGGGAAATCAGACGCTTTTTAACAGGGCCTATTGCTTGTGAATTAACAGGGATTGCTTTTAGTGAGGATTATACTACAATGTTTGTAGGCATACAACATCCAGGAGAAGGTTTAAAAGGTAGTACTTTTCCTTATGGAAAAACACCAAGATCGAGTGTAATAATGATAAGAAAACTTGATGGTGGAGTGATAGGAAGCTAATAAATTCCAAGCTTAAGGCTTGGAATTTAATTACTGCATTAGTAATTACCAGTTTTTAAATATTTTATAATAGCTTCGCTAGCACGATAGGCTAAAGCATTTAAGGTTAAGGTAGGGTTGTAGCCTGGATTATGTGGAAAATTTCCTGCACCTATGACAAAAAGATTATTAACATCCCAATGTTGTAAATAAGGATTAACTACACTTATGTTTTTATCTGTATCCATTATAGTTCCGCCAGCAATATGTGTAGAAATATACCAACCATTTGAAACTACTCCATAATCTCCTAATTTTGGCGAAGTGTAAATATTTTGCGCTCCCATTTCTTGCATGATACTTTTTAGTTTTGGAAGCATAAAATTATAAAGATTTTTATCTTGCTTGGTAAAATTATAGGTTACGCGGATAAGCGGTAGTTCATAAGCATCTTTATAAGTTGGATCAAGGGATAAATAATTACCCATATAAGGAATAGATGCACCCTGAGCTCCAATATAAGTAAATCGAGTATAATTATAAATAGAAGCTTTTTTAAATTCGGCTCCCCATGAAGGTGTGTTAGGTTCTGTAGGGTTTGAAGCTATAGGACGAGTCCCGTTTTGAGAAAGTCTAAAGCTTGCTCCATGAATAAAATCAAGTTTGGAATGATCGAAATTATCCCCATTAAAATCATCTATCCAATTGCAAAGTGCCCCAGCTCCAAGATAAGAATTAAATGGATCTTTGAAAAAACCATTAACACTAGGTGTGATTTGATAACTATAATTTTTTCCTAAAGTTCCTTTGCCTGTTTTTGGATTATAAATTTCGCCTATATTAGAAACCATTAAAAGTTTAGCATTGTTGCAAACATAAGAGCCTAGCATAACCACTTCTGCAGGTTGTATGAATTCTCCCAAAGTTAAAGTATTAACAAATCTTACTCCTGTAGCCTTACTATCTTTATGCAAAATTTCTAACACATTAGCATAAGTTTTAATATCTAAATTTTTTGTTGCTAAAGCTGAAGGTATAGTTGTTACTATAGGAGAAGCTTTTGCACCATATTCACAGCCAAAATGCTCACAAAAAGCACAATATTGACATGCTCCTAAACTTTGTTTATCGGGATTTGTATAAGTTTGAGATGAGTTTGAAGCAGGAACCATACATGGATGATATCCAAGTTTTTAGCCGCTTCTCCAAATTTTTTAAGTATAGTAGTTTTTTCCAAAGGTGGATTAGGATAAGGATTGCTTCTTTTTCCTGAGAAAGGACTTTTATCTTCTCCAGAAACCCCATCATTTTTCAGCTTTGTCGTAGTAAGGTTCCATTTCATCATAGTTTACACCCCAATCTTGAATAGTGTATTCTTTAGAAACTTTATTTTTGCCATATTTTTCTTCTGTTAAAGATTTTATTTGAAAGTCATAAGGTAGAAAACGATAACTCATACCATTCCAATGAACTCCTGCTCCACCAACATTATTACCGACATCAAAAGCATAATTTTTTCTCATTGGCAAAGCAATTTCATTATCATTATTCCTAACACATATACTTTCTTTACTTAAATCTTGTTTCATTGCAGCATTATTTACATATTTATATTCATCGTGTGCGCCCAAAAAATCAGAAGTATCTTGATATCCACCCCTTTCTAAGGTGACAACTTTAAGTCCTGCTTTAGCGCACTCATTTGCAACAATAGACGAACTCCAACCTAAACCTATAACAACAACATCTGTTTTTTAAGTATTTTTGCCATTTGTATTCCTTTAATGCGACATATCAGCCAAAGAAATAGGCTCTATCACTTCAAATTTATCTCCATCTAAAACTTGAGCTGTGTAAGTCATTTGTGCCCCTGGAAATTTTTTCATACGCCAAGCTTGTATATTTGCATTGCCACTATAAATTGGATCAGCATAAACTCCTGCTATAGTTATGTTTCTTAATTCTGTGAAAAAATCACTCGCCTTTATCTTATCTTCAAAAGAAACCTTGGTTTTATCTTGCTCAAAAGCTCTTAAGACTTCATCTTTTTGATTTGCGCTAAGCTCTACAAAGCCTTTTTTATAACGAAGTTTTACTTCTTCATCTAAAGCATTAATTCCCATTTTAAAAAGTTCAGCTCTAGTTAAAGGATATTGATAACCTTGATTTTTCTTTCCTTGTATAAAAGGTCCAAAGCGATAATTTTTTGCTCCACTTCCGTAATTTCCTGCAAGTTCATTATCTATAAAAATAGCTACACCTAATTTTTTAGCACCTGGTCCTAAATCATCTTTGGGAAAAATTCTTTCTACTGCTTCACTCAGAATATCAAGTTGTGCAGAATTATTAAAAAAATTCTAGCACGATAATTTTGAGTAGAATTCAAATTGTTTTGATTGTGCGTATGAGCAAAAACCATACTTGGTGCGTTAGCACCTACTAAAGCAAACAAAGATGAGGCTTTAAGAAAATTTCTGTGACTTTGTTTTTTGTCCTTATTTTTTCCTTCCTTATTTTTTTAACATAAATAAGTTATAGCTTTTAATATAAAAATATTAATTTAAAAAAATAATATTTTTGTATTTTTTTAAATATATAATTATGTAACAAAATTAAATATAATTTAAATTATATTTAATAATATTTTAAAA
This sequence comes from Campylobacter sp. CH246, assembly GCF_004378835.1. Classification (NCBI taxonomy): domain Bacteria; kingdom Pseudomonadati; phylum Campylobacterota; class Epsilonproteobacteria; order Campylobacterales; family Campylobacteraceae; genus Campylobacter; species Campylobacter sp. CH246. Next base: position 83,385 of record NZ_RYYA01000008.1, on the reverse strand, counting down.
CATTATGAAAAAATATTTTATATTTTTAAGGAGTGTTGATATAAAGATTTAGGCTAGGAATTCTAGCCTACAATAAGAAAAAATCAATGCAAGCTTTCTATATAAGCCATAGCACTTAATGCAGCTACAGCTCCATCACCTGCAGCACAAATCACTTGCTTAGGTGCATCTTTTCTAAGATCTCCTGCGGCAAAAAGTCCAGCAACACTAGTTTGCATTTTAAGATCAACACTTACTTGCCCACCTTCTTCCATATTGCATAAAAACTTACCATCGTCTTGTTTTAAAATTTCATTTCTTACATTAAGACCAACAAAAGTAAAAATTCCTGGAACATTTAAATCTCTAATACTACCATCTTTTAATTTTACTTTTACACCAGTAACACCCATTTTATCACCATATACTTCATCTACACTTGCACTAGTAATGAGTTCTATTTTTTCATTTTTCTTAACTTTTTCTACTGTAGATGGAGCTGCTCTAAACTCATCTCTGCGGTGGATAAGATAAACCTTAGAACAAATATTTGCTAGATATAAAGCTTCTTCTAAAGCCGTATCTCCACCACCTAAAACTGCAACTTCTTTATTTTTATAAAAAAATCCATCACAAGTTGCACAAGTACTTACACCTTTTCCAAAAAATTCATCTTCGCCTTTAAAACCTGCTCTTTTTGGAGCCGAGCCTGTGCAAACTATCACAGCTTTAGCAAGTTCTGTTTTGCCACCTTCTAATTTGATGGTAAAACTTCCATCACTATTTTTTAAAATTTGCTCTACTCCAACCATTTCATGTTTTAAACCAAAACGCATACATTGTTCATTCCAAGGAGCCATAAAAGAAATTCCATCCATAACTTGGGCTACACCTGGATAATTTTCTATTTCAGAACTTGAGGTAATTTGTCCACCAGGCATACCTTTTTCAAACATTACTACATTCTTAAGACCACCTCTAGTTGCATAAAGTCCGGCACTAAGTCCAGCAGGACCTCCACCTATGATTGCTACATCTAACATTTACATTTCCTTTATATTGAATTTTATTATTAATAATGATATAAAAATTATTCTTAATAGTAGTTAATAAAAATTATTATTTAGTATAAATTTGAAATTTTTAAGAAGAAGGCTAGTTATACTAGCCTTTAGTTTATAGTAAAGAGTTTAGTTTATCGCTAATTGCTTGTTTAGATTGTGCACCAACGAGTTGATCTACAACTTCACCATTTTTAAAGAAAATAAGTGTAGGAATAGAGCGAACACCAAATTCAGCTGCTAAATCACCTTGTTCATCTGTATTTACTTTGCAAATTTTAGCTTTACCATCGAAGTCATTTGCAAGTTCATCAATAACTGGAGCAAGCATTCTACAAGGTCCGCACCATGGAGCCCAAAAATCAACTAAAGCTACACCTTCTTTTGCTTGAGCAAAATTATCACTTGTTAATTCAATATATTTTCCCATAATTTTTCCTTTCTTTAATTTTTGTCTAATTGTATTTTATTTTTTTAAATATCAGCTTAAAAACTTATATTTTCGCAAAATTGTATCACATCATTTTTAATGCAAATCAGATCAATCTGAAAATCCGATGAAATTCCATTTTTAAGATGATAAAATTCTATAGTTTTTAAAATTTTTTCAAGTTTTTTTCTATCCAAACGCTCGGAAACTTCATAATCATCTTGAGTAAATTTAACCTCTATAAAATGTAAAATTTCATCTTTTTTGGCTATTATATCGATTTCTCCAAATTTAGAATGGAAATTTCTTTTTAAAATTTCAAAGCCCTGTTTTTTTAAAAATTTACAAGCCTTATCTTCACCTAAAATTCCATCTAAATAAGCTTTTAAACCCATTATTCTATACGCATCATAAAAGGTTTGGTTTTTATAAAATCTTGTTTGCGTAAAATTTCAAGCAAATTTTGTATGCTTTTTTCATAAGTTAAATGTGTAGTAAAAAACAAAGTGCTGTAATTTTCATCATTTTTTTTAGGTTTTTGTAAAAAACTATCGATAGAAATATTATTTTCACTCATCAATTGTGTGATTTTAGATAAAACTCCTATTTTATCTTCAACTTTCACCCTTAAATAATATTTTGTATAAATTTCATCTTTGCTTAAAAGCTTGTATTCTAAAGTATTCACAAAACCAAGCATTGGTGCTTTTACCTGATCTCTTGCTATATCCATAAGATCTGAAATTACAGCACTTGCAGTAGCCTCTCCTCCTGCTCCTGCTCCATAATACAAACTTTCACCTAGCAAATCTCCATTAATGCTTATAGCATTCATCACTCCATCAACTTTTGCAAGCATTTTTTCTTTATCTATCATAGTAGGATGCACTCTTAATTCTACTTTATTTTCACGCACCTTAGCTATACCTAAAAGTTTTATGGTAAATTCAAACTCATTAGCAAAATACATATCTTCAGGTGCAATTTCGCTAATACCCTCGATCAAAATATCTTCAGGTTTAGCTTTAAGATTATAAGCGATACTTGATAAAACAAGCAGTTTATGTGCTGCATCTTGCCCTTCTATGTCAAAAGTTGGATCAGCTTCTGCGTAACCTAAATTTTGAGCTATTTGTAAGGCTTGTTCAAAACTCATATTTTTTTGACTCATAGAACTTAAAATATAATTACTCGTACCATTTAAAATCCCTTTGATAGCCAAAATATTATTTGCACTTAAACCTTCTTTTAAAACCTTGATAATAGGAATTCCTCCAGCCACACTTGCTTCATAACCAAAAGCTAAATTTTTAGCCAAATTTTCAAGTTCATAACGATGATAAGCAAGCATAGCTTTATTTGCAGTAACAACAGCTTTTTTCTTTTTTAAAATTTCACTCACTATTTTAAAAGCTTCATCCACCCCACCCATTAATTCTACAAAAACATCTACATCAGCATTTAAAATTTCTACAACGCTATGAGTAATTGGAATTAAAGCATTTTTTTTAGGACTTCTAGCAAGAGCGATCACAGGAGTTATGCTTTGCCCACATCTTGCACGAATAAGTTTATCATTTTCTAAAAGAAATTTAACCACCGCACTTCCAACAGTGCCATAACCAAGAATCGCTACTTTCATAACTTACTCTTTTAAATATTTTTTGATATTACGTGCAGCTTGGCGTATGCGATTTTCATTTTCAATTAAAGCAATTCTTACATACTTATCACCTGCTTCGCCAAAACCTACTCCAGGACTTACTGCAACACTAGCACGCTGTAAAAGTTGCTTTGAAAATTCTAAACTTTTTAAATGTCTTTTGCTTTCAGGGAGTTTTGCCCAAACAAACATACTTGCTCTTGGTTTTTGAAGTTTCCAGCCTGCATTTTCAAAAGCTTCAAGTAAAATGTGCATTCTTTTATCATAAGTTGCACGGATTTCATCTACACAAGTTTGATCTCCATCTAAAGCTATGGTAGCTGCTACTTGAATAGGTGTGTACATACCATAATCAAACCAAGATTTTATTTTTTTAAGCGCACTGACTAAGCGTTTATTTCCTACTACAAAACCCACGCGCCAGCCTGCCATATTGTAAGATTTTGAAAGAGTGTAAGTTTCTACCGCTACATCTTTTGCGCCTTCAATTTCCAAAATAGAAGGAGTTTTATAGTCATCATAAGTTAAATCTGCATAAGCAATATCTGAAATAATATAAAATCTTTCTTTTTTTGCCGTTGCTATCAATCTTTCATAAAAACTTTTCTCACAAGTTACTGTTGTTGGATTATGCGGGAAATTAACAACGACATATTTTGGACGCGGGATGCTTTCATTTAAAGTTTTATGTAAATTTTCAAAAAATTGATTTTCATCAAGCTCAAATTTTTCATTATAAGCTAAAGGCATTTTTGCTACATTACCTCCTGCTATAATAAAAGCTTGAGTATGTATAGGATAAGCAGGAGTAGGTACAATAGCAACATCTCCAGGATTTATAATCGCTCTTGCAAGATTTACAAAACCTTCTTTTGAACCCATGGTAGCTACAACTTCATTTTCAGGATTTAGATTAACATTATATTTTCTTTTATACCAATTACAAATTGCTAAACGAAGTTTATAAATCCCCATGGATGTAGAATATCCTGAGGTTTTATCTTTGTTAGCACTTTCACAAAGTTTATCTATAATGTGTTGTGGAGTTTTACCATCGGGATTTCCCATTGAAAAGTCGATGATATCCTCTCCAGCACGTCTTGCTGCCATTTTTATCGCATTTACTTCTGCGAAAACATAATTTGGAAGTCTTTCTATGGTATTAAAACGGATTTCATCAAACATTTCTTAATCCTTTATTTTTTAAGTGTGATTTTTAAACCCCTGCGTATATTATCTAAACTATACATATCGCTTACAATAGCATATATAGCACCATTTGGAATAAGTTCTGAAAAATGATTATTTTTATTTTCGCTTTTTACTGCTTTAATTAGATTCAGATTTTTATCTAAAAAGAAGATTTTAGGAAACCAATTGTCTAAATCATTTGCATCAATAATCAAATTTGTAGCATTTTTTAAATCAAGCACATAGTCTTTAAGGGGTTTTTCTAATGATTTTGGAGTATTTAAATTAACATTTGTATTGGTTTTTAATACAGCATTGGAAAAATTTAAATCATATTCATAATCATATGTCCCAATGCGCTTAATATTATCTATATAGACAGAATTTTCTTTTAAGAGATTGTAAAGCGTTCCAGGATCTAAAACATATTGAGATTCTACTTGTATGGTATAGTCAATATTTCCTTCTCTTAAAATCAAATCTGTGGGGATAAAATATATGTATCCAGCATCTGTTAAAACATCAGATAAAATTTTAAAAAACATAACTTCATCAGCTTTTGCTTTAAAATTTAATCTTAGACTTTGAGGATTTGATAGTGTTAAGGCGATTAAAGAATTGGTTTTTAATATTTGAGATATTTTTGCAATATCGCAATTTCCATTATTATCTATGTAAGAATTATTTGAAAATAATAATTCTAGTTGAGAATTTTTACTAGGATTGTTTACTAAATTTTTTGCCAAATCAAAACTTGAGATTGCAAAAGATATATTAACCCAAAGAGTAAGAATAATAATTTTTTTTACCATTCTTTACCTTTATTTAATTTTGCAAATTCAGCAGGTGAAATACTTGTAATTTTTCCATCTTTAATCAAGAAACGTTTTGAAATTCCTGCAGGAAATTTTTGTTCTTTATTTTCTTGATTAAACATTGTTAAAGCTGCAGCCCCTGTTAAAATTAACTGATCTTTATCTAAAGAAATGTTAAAATCTTTTTCTTTAACAAAGCTTGTTTTTTTAAGGTTTTTTAAATCTATCAAACCTATCCATATCTTGGAAGAAGTTTTAAAATGTGCTTCTTTTAAAGAATCAGTTTTTGGTGTATTTGTGTCTTCTTGGATTTGGGTATTTTTTTCTTCATCAAGTAGGGTTGTGTTATTTTCACTGATGTTATTTTCTATGCTTATGTTTTTATCATTTTCTTGTAATGAGATGTTTTGGCTTGGTAAAACGCTCTCTGTTTGATTTGTTTCTTGTGCTTTATTGTTGTCTATAACAACAACATTGTTTCCACCTAAAGATTTTAAATTTTCTTGTGCTTGTCCTATGATATCTATAACTGTTGCGCTAGTATTATTTTGTTCATCTTTGAAAAAAGTTTTAAGTGTATCAAAATAATAAATTCCACTTCCTATAATCACTAAAACAATAAGAACAATCAAAAAAGGCCAAGCGTTAGAGGATTTTTGACTATAAGCATCTAGTTTTGGGGTTATCATTTTTGATTTTGTTTGTGGAGTAGGATTGTTTTCGTTAAGATAAGCTTCATACTCTTCGTTAAAATCACTAAAGTCGAGTTCGTATTCTCTGCTTAAAATTTTAACAAAACCTTTAACATTAAAACGACTTAAAACAGCAAAATTCTTTTCTACTAAAGCTTCAAGAAAATCAAGTTCAATTTGCGTTTTTGCTGCAACTTCTTTTAAATTTAATTCTTGTATTTTTTTCCAATTAAGCATTTAACATCCTATCACAAAGTATTGCAAAAGCAGCGCTGACATTAAGACTATCAAAATTATTTTTCATCGCAATGCCTACACATTCATCGCATTTTTTTATAATTTTAGAGCTTAAACCAAAACCCTCACTACCCAAAACTAAAACTTTTTTACCATTGCTTATTTTTACACTGTGAATTTCTTTTCCCGAGCCATCGCTCGCATAAAAATAAAAACCTACTTGTTTTAGTTCGTTTATTACACTTAAAGCATCGTTGCTTATTGCAATAGGTAAATCAAGAGCCGCTCCGCTACTTGTGCGAATTACTCCTTCCATGGCTAATTTTTCACCAATAAAAATTAAAGCCCCAACCCCTAAAGCATAAGCTGTACGCGTGATAGCCCCTATATTTCCTACATCACTAATTCCATAAAGCATAACAATAAAATCATTTTTTTTGATCTCATTTAAATTTGCAAAAGAACTTTCTTTAATATCTAGCAAAAAACCTTGATGATTTCCACCTTTCGCATAAGCTTGAGCAGTTTTAAAATCAAGTTTTTTGATTTTAAAACCTGATTTTGCGATTTTGGAAAAAGTAGTTTTATCACATTCTTTTGCTAAATAAAGCTCATTGATACAGTCTTTATGATATTCTAAAATATAAAAAAATATTTGCTTCCCATAAACTATCATATTAAAATTTTACCTAATCTTGACTTAAAAGCAGTTTTTGATAAATTTCTTTTGCATTTTTTCCATTGATCTTTGATAATAATTTTGCTTTTGCTTTTAAAGGCAGCTCTAAATCCATAATATCTTTTTCACAAAGAGTATTTTGCAAAAAATTTTGTTCTTTTGATTGTAGTACTACAACCCATTCACCGTTTAAATTAGACTTTTTTAAAATTTCAAAAAGCTCTTTAGCATTGCCTTTAAATTTTTTTTCAAATTTTTTACTGATTTCTTTAATCAAAAAAATTTCTCTTTGGCTGTCTAGAATCATAATTTGTTCTACTAAAGATAAAATACGCTTAGGGGATTCGTAAATAATACTTGGATAAGGAAGATTTAAAATTTTTTCTATATCTTTTTGTCTTTCTTTGCCTTTATTTGCTAAAAAACCGATAAAGATAAATTCTTTTTGACAAAATGCCGAGCTTACAAGAGCAACTAAGGCTGCATTTGCACCTGGTAAAATTTCATAGGCGATATTATTTTCTTGTGCAAATTCTACCAAAGTCTTGCCAGGATCACTAATCCCTGGCATTCCTGCATCGCTTAAATAAGCTACATTTTTTTCAAATATCTTTAAATCAATACTTGCTAAAACTTCTTTTTCATTATGAGAGTGTAAGGCTATAAATTTAGAAATATGTATATCAGTGTGAAATTTCGCATTTAATAGTGAAATCAAAGACTTACTTACTCTTGTATCTTCACAAAACACAAGATTGCAAGTCTTTAAAAGTTCTAAGGCTCTAAAAGAAATATCGCTTAAATTTCCTATGGGGGTAGGAATAAAATAAAGCATAATTATTGCATTGCGTATTTTTTCTTAAATTTCTCTACACGACCTGCAGCATCTACAATTTTTTCACTACCTGTAAAAAAAGGATGGCAATTTGAACAAATATCTACTCTTAATTCTGCTTTGTTTGACTTTGTTGTAAAAGTATTTCCACAAGCACAACTTACTTTGCATTCTACATATTCTGGGTGAATTTCTTTTTTCATTAGTTTTCCTTAAAAATTAAAACAATAAGCCGTGATTATAAATTATTTAACATAAAAAAGAGATTAATTTAAGAAAAGTTAAAGCAAAATTTTTGAAGCTATAGCTATAATAGCTGTTTGACTTTTTAGAATATTAGAGCTTTTAAGAGAGATTTTCCGGTTAAACAATAATCTCTCATCATTGTTAAATCCACCTTCAGGACCTATAAAATATAATTCTTTTTCATCGAAATGACTTTGTTGTTCTCCTTGAAAATCAACCATAATTGCATTTGGAAATTTTTGAACAAATTCTTGAGTGCTTTGGTGGATAATTAAATCCATTTTAGTATTTCTACCGCATTGTTCACAAGAAGAAATAATGATTTTTTCAAATCTTTCTAAATCGATTTTAAAATTTCTTTGTGAAAAATTTGTAAAAACCAAATGTAACTTTTTTACTCCAAGTTCATTTAAGAAAGGTAGAGTTTTTTCTAAAATTTTAATATCTATAATGGCTAAGGCTAAGTTTAATTCACTTTGTTTTATATTTTGTGATTTTTTGTTTAAAAATTTTAAAGTGCAAGAATTTCTTGTTAAATTTGTGATTGTATAGTTGTAAAGAAAATTATCTTGTAAATTTCTAAGATTTAGCTCCGAATTTTCCTTTACTCTTCTTACTTTTAAATGGTTAAAGTTTTCACCTTGAAGTTGTATAAACTCTTCTCCAGCTTGCTTGTTATACAAAAATTGCATTTTATAGATATCTTTCTATTAAAAAAGGCAAAAACAATAAAAAAATTTCAAAAGGTAAAATCAAACAACTAATCCATCTAAAAGTGGCATATTTTCTAAATCTTCTTGCTTTTTTAAAACAAACAAAGTGAAAAATTGCTAAGGCAAAAATTAAGATCCAAGAAAAAATCATTACCCAGATATTGACATTCATTTGAAATTGTTTCATTGCTGATAACAAACAACCTGTAAAAATAATCAAAGCTAAAAATAAATAATAAATTGGTAAAAATAATCGTATTCTGCGAATAAAAATGAATTCGGTTTTAAAATTTCCTTGTGTTAGTATAAGATAAAAAAGCATTAAAAAACCGCTCGCATAAAGACTATAAAGATGTAAAGCTAAAAAGAATTCGTAACTTTGATCCATTATTTTCCTTTGTTTATAAAATCAGCTAAATTTTGAATTTGTTCATCACTTAAAAAACTATGGTTTTTATCTTTTATCGTTTTTATTTTTTGTATAAAAATTTTATTGCTCAAGGTTTTAATGGCCGTGCTGTTTTTAGGTTTTAATTCCCCTTTTTCTCCATGACAAGTGGCGCATTTTTGTTTATATAAAGAGTTGATAATAGTAGGATTGGCTTCATGTTCATCATTTGAACTTTGTGCTTCATCATCTACAGGTAAAGGCAGGTTGGAGTCACTTAATTCTGTTTTTTCATCGTTTTGTTCTATTTGGACTACTTCTTGATCTGTATTTTGAGTCTTGGAAATATTTTTTTCATCATTAGAACAGGCAGATAAAACTAATAAAAAAAAACTTAAGGCAATTAAAATTTTAGCTTTTTGCATTAAATCTCCTTTGGATTTATAAAAATTTCTTCATTTTTTAATTTGTTATAAAAATCTATATCATTCCATTCTACTTTAATGCCATTGGAAAATTCTATGTCTTGAAGTGAAATTTTTGGCATTAGCTCACTATAGGCATCTTCTCTAAAACCTTGTGCATAGCCTGTTCTTGTTTCATGAACAATGATACTTTGTAAAGTCACTCCTTGTTCTCCATTTACCATTTTTGTTTGTTTTAATAAAGCATCTATAAGTATGAAAAATACACGACAAAAATTTTCAGCACTTACATTAACAGGCAGGCAAATCCAACGACTTGAATATTTTTTCATTTCTTCTAAATATTTTGCGTCATCATATTTAAAAAGAGTTATAGCATGATCAAAACTATCAATAATTTGGCGTATATAGGTTTTTAAAAGTCCAAAATCATAGACCATTCCAGCATTATCTAAATATTTGCTTTCAAGTAAAACTTCAACTTTGTAAGAATGTCCATGAATGCTACTTTTGCAACGCTTAGAAGAACAAAATCTAACAATGTGTGCGTTTTCAAATTCAAATAATTTTCTTATAATCATACACCCTCTTTATCGTTCCAAAGACGAATATGAATTCTATCAGAATAATTATAACCATTCTTAATACAAAATTCAGCAATTTTTTGAGCATTTTTTTTAAGGTTTTGCTCATTTTCACCCATAGGCATACAAAAAATTTGATTTGGAGCTTCTTTTAGAATTTCATTGATTTCTAAAAATGAATTATCAAGGGTATTGGCATCTAAAACAAATTTATAAAAACTATCTTTTGCGTAATTTTTAAATGCTTTTAAAGCTTTAAAATTTAATCGTTTATCTTTTTTTATCCCACTATTTTGGAGTTTAACGCTTAAAGCAAAAATACATTCTTTGTAAAAAGGATATCTATCAAAATCAATTTCTATACTTCCATTGCTTTCAAAGTGTATTTCAAATTTATTTTTTAATAACATTTGGATAAATTTTATAAATTCAGGATTTTCATAATGGATTAATGGCTCTCCACCTGTGATAACAACTATAGGATCAAAGTCTTGTTTTAATTTTATCACTCTTTTTAAAAGTTCATTAGCATTTAAAGTTTCATAACTTTCTTTAAAATCTTTTGTGAAAACAGCTCTTATCGTGTCACATCCAATGAGAGTTTTATCGTTTTTTGATATTTTTACATTAAAACCTAAACAGTTGAAATTGCAACCAGCAAAACGCATAAAAATAGCTAATTTTCCATTATATTTGCCTTCTCCTTGAATGCTTAAGAAACTTTCAACAAGTTGCAAAATTAACCTCCAGTTTGATAAAAAGCACGAGATGAGGTTTCATTATCAACAACACTCCATTTATTTTTTTCTGGTTTATTTCTTAATACTTCTTGTAATATTTCTACAGCGGCTTTAATATCACCTTTTCGAACCGCTTCTTTTATGCTTAATGCTTCATCAAAATAAAGGCAAGGTATTAACAAGCCTTCAGCACTTAAGCGTATGCGATTGCAAGAATCGCAAAATTCATGGCTATGAGGATCTATAATTCCAAATTCATAATCATCTGCCTTGTAAATACTCACAGGTGCTTTTTCATCTTTTTTTATAAGTTGAATTTGATATTTTTGACTCAAAATTTGTATAATTTCATCTCTTTTTAATCCTTGTAATTTACCATAAGCATGAGTATTTTCCATAAATTCTATAAAGCGAATTTGAGCTTTTTTTGATTTTGCAAATTCCAAAAGAGATATCAGTTCATCATCGTTTAAATTTTTAAGAGCTACAGTATTAAGTTTTACTTTCAAATCTAGATTTAAAGCTTCATCAATTCCAGATAAAACACTATCTAATATATCTTTTTGCGCAAGAGTTTTTGCTTTTTTGTGATCTAGGGTATCAAGTGAAATATTAAGTCGTTTAAGTCCAGCATTTTTTAGGTCTTTAGCAAAGTCTTTTAGTAAAAATCCATTTGTAGTTATAGCAAGGTCAATATCGCTTTTATAATCGCTAATCATTTTTATAAAAATACTTAAATCTTTTCTTAATAAAGGTTCTCCACCTGTTATACGGATTTTTTCAATTCCTTCGTCTATAGCTGCTTTAACAAATAAAAAAAGTTCTTCGAAGCTTAATAAATTTTCTTTTGGCTGATAATCGAAAGGAATTTTTGGCATACAATAAAGGCAGCGAAAGTTACATCTTTGTGTAACTGAAATTCTAAGATAATTTATCTTTCTACCGAATTGATCTATAAGCATTTATTTTCCATTCTATTTTATTAATTTCTTAAATTTTAAGACAAGTTCTACATTTCCAGTGCCAATGCGTAAATCTTTAGCGATTTGTTCTATGCTTTTTCCTTCTTTGAAAAGATTTTCTATTTTTTGTTCTTCTGTATCGTAATTTGGTGTAAGTTTAGCCATGCTTTGTGCTTTTTGTTCCAAATTTAAAAGACGATTTTGTTGTTCATTTTGAAAATCTTCTATGATATGTTCCATAGTTTTTAGTGTTCTTAAAACAGGAGTGATTTTTGAACTGATTTGTTTATCAAGTTCAATCATAATTTCTTCTTTTAAAAGAGAGGTTTTATAGTCTTCATCCTCTTCGCTATCATCTTTAACTCCTAATTCTTTACGAAAATAATGAAGTTCTTTGGTAATATCTTCTATCACATTTTGAAGTTTTGCTATTTTTGCATTATTTTCTCTTTCTTTGATATTCATATAGGCTAGCATTGCAATTAAAAGCACAATTATAAAAACTAAATAAAGTACATCATCACTCATTCTTGGCCTTTCTTATTTCTTATCATATTTCTTTGAATTTCAACAACAAAAGCATCAAAAGCCATTTTGTCTTCAGGCTTAATTTTGATAATTTTTGCCAATGTTTGACTTTGAGCTTTGATAAAAATAGCTATTTTTTGATTATTTAAATCAAATCTTAAATAATATTCTTTATCTTCTTCTAAAATAGTATCCAAAAAATTTAGATATTCAAAATTTAAAGATTCTATTACCCCTTTTTGCTTAAGCGGTATAAGTTCTTTATTTTTATCTAAAGAATTTTCAAGCCTTAAAATATCTTCTTTTAGGCTTAAAAGAAGATCAAAAATAATTTTTTCACCCTCATCAAAATCAATGCGTAAAGCAAGTTTTTTCCATTTTAAAATTTGAGAAATTGCTCCAAGTTTTAGGTATTCTCCAAGAAAACGGTTATTTTCTATTTCACAACATTCTAAATGAGCTTCAAATCCTGCTTTAAAAAGTGCTAATTCCATAATAAATCAATCCAAATAAAAATAAAAAAGATAATACTTAAATAACCATTTAGAGTAAAAAATGCTCTATCAATATGAGCAAAATTCTTGTGAACAATTTTATGTTCCAAGGCTAAAATAATACCGCTTATAATTACCCCAATAAGTGCTATTTTTCCAAGTGCTACACCCCAAACTTCCCACACAAAAAGAAGCCAAAATAATACCGCTAAAATATGGCAAAAAGCTGATATAAATAAAGTAGCCTTTGAACCAAATTTAGCAGGAATAGAGTGAAGTCCTATTTTTTTATCATACTCCATATCTTGTAAAGAATAAAGCAGATCAAACCCAGCTGTCCAAAAAGTTACACCTAAACATAAAATAACGCTATAAATGTGAATTTCACCCATAATTATAACACTTCCTGCAATAGGCGCAAGTCCTAAACAAAATCCTAAAACTAAATGTGCTAAAGAACTAAAGCGCTTAAAAGCTGAATAAATAGCCAATACCAAAAGCACAGGAAAAGACAAATAAAAGGCCAAGGTATTAATAAAATAAGAACATGATATAAAAATAAGTGCATTAATAATGATAAAAATCCATACGCTTTTTCTACCTATTTTTCCACTGACATTAGGGCGATTTGCACAACGAGGATTATCCTTATCTATATCTTCATCCATTAAACGATTTGTAGCCATGGCAAAATTTCTTGCACTTACCGCACAAATAATGCCTAAAATCAACGCCTTAAAACCAAACCAAGCAGTGTCATTTACAAGTTTTGATGCTACAATCATAGAGGAAAATAAAAAAGGCAAAGCAAAAATAGAATGCTTAAATACTACAAGTTCTAAAATATCTTTAAATTTTATCCAGAATGTGTTCATTTTTCTACTTTAAAATATTTTTTGCTATGATTTTACTAAAATTTTTATAAATTTTAGGATAAATATTAAAATGTTTTTTGAAATAGCATTAATAGGAACAACTGCGAGTGGAAAAACATACATAGCCAATACTTTAGCAAGAGAATTTAATGCTGTTGTTTTAAGTCTTGATAGTCTTTGTGTTTATAAAGAGATTAATATAGCAAGTGCCAAGCCTTCACAAGATGATCTTGCGAGTATAAAATACTTTGGGGTAAATTTATTGAGCGTGAATGAACATTTTAATGTTGAGTTATTCATAAGAGAATATCAAAAAGCAAAAGAATTTGCTTTAGCTAGAAATTTACCTCTAATTATAGTAGGTGGAACTGGATTTTATTTAAAAACTATGATAGATGGTTTAAGTGAAAAAACCTTAGAGTCAAAGAGTTCTTTAAATAACGATGAAATTTATGCTCTTTTATTAAATATTGATCCAAACTATAAAATAGAAAAAAATGATACTTATAGATTAAAAAAATGGCTGGGTATTTATGAACAAACAAGAGAAATTCCTAGTGAATTTTTAAAAAGAACACAAAAAACTGGGGTGCTTAAAGATATAGAAATTTATGAGCTTGCGTGGGATAAAGAAATTTTAAAAAAACGTATTAAAACTAGAACAAAAGAAATGCTTGATAATGGACTTTTAGATGAAGCAAAAATTCTTTTTTCTAAATTTGATCATAAACTTAAAGCATTAAATTCTATAGGTTTGAAAGAGTGTAAAGAATATTTAGATGGAGAAATTTCCTTTAAAGAGCTTGAAAATTTAATCACGATACATACTACACAACTTGCCAAAAGACAAAGAACTTTTAATAAAAAATTTCAAAGTAAAGCCTTGGAATTTGATAAAGCTTTAGCTACTTTAAGAATGAAATTTTCAATCGAAAAATAAATGTTCTATTAGAATTTTTACTCCTAGTATAATTAAAACCAATCCGCCTAAAAGTTCAGCTTTATTTTTAAGATAAATTCCAAATTTATTCCCTGTTTTTAGAGCAATGATACATAAAATGAAGGTGATAATACCTATTAAAAATATAGCTAATAATAAATTTACATTTAAAAATGCAAAACTCACACCAACTGCTAGTGCATCGATACTCGTAGCAATTGCTAAAGCTAGCATGGTTTTAAAGCCAAATTGATTGGCATTACTATCGCAATTTTCATTTTCCAATGACTCTTTGATCATTTTTAATCCTATTAAAGAAAGTAAAATAAAAGCTATCCAATGATCAATACTCGCAATAAAAGATGCAAAAGTTATGCCTATAAAATAACCAATAGTTGGCATCAAAGCTTGAAATCCACCAAAATAAATTCCAACAATAAGATAATGTTTTAAATGTAGTTTTTTAACACTAAAACCTTTGCATAGTGATACAGCAAAAGCATCCATTCCTAAAGCACAGGATAAAAAAATAAGACTATAAAAATCCATAATAAATCCTAAAATTTTATAAAAAATTGAAGATGAAATTATAATCAAACAAAGATAAAAATCACATAATTTTGATATATTTAATTAAATTTTAAGAAATAAATATATATAATTCAATTTCATTTTTATTTTTTACTCCTTAAAAGTGGCCCATTCGTCTAGCGGTTAGGACATCGCCCTTTCACGGCGGTAACACGAGTTCGAGTCTCGTATGGGTCACCACTTTTTAATTTTTCTTTTAAAATAACAATTTTTTCATTTTTTCTATTGAAATTTAATAAATATTAATAATTTATTTTGTAGAATACGAATAGCTTTTGATATAAGTCTATTATAGACTTATATCAAGGCTGGGCATTATTGAGCTGGTGTTTGCTCTTTTGTTTTTTTGTGAGTTTTAGCTTCATGTTTTTTATCAGCTTTAGCTTTTGAATGATGAGCTTTTGTATGTGTTTGATTTACATCGCTTGGAGTATTAGCTGCAAAAACATTAGCTGCGAAAGCACCTAGTAATGCTGAGATTAGTACAACTTTTTTCATATTTTCCTCCTTATGAATAATTTTTAGTTGCAAATTAATTGTAATTATTAAAAATCAACAAATAGATATTTTTGTAAAAATATTTCAAAAAAATATAATTTTTTATATATATTTAAATTATTATTAAAATATATTATAAATGTATCTTATTTTATTTAGGTTAAATAAATAGAAATTTTACCCACTAAGCTTTTAAGATATTTTTACTCTTTTTAATATTATTATGGTAATATTTTCAATATCAAACTAAAAATAAAGGAGAAATTATGTTTGAATTAAGAAAATTACCTTATGATACCAATGCTTTTGGTGATTTTTTGAGTGCTGAAACTTTTAGCTATCATCATGGAAAACATCACAATACTTATGTTACAAATCTAAATAATCTTATTAAAGATACTGAATTTGCAGGTAAAGATCTTGTAAGTATTATCAAAACTTCAAATGGGGGCGTATTTAATAACGCAGCTCAAGTTTATAATCATGATTTTTATTTTGATTGCATTAAGCCAAGTACAGGCTGTGGCTGTGGCGGTTCATGTCAAAGTATAGATGCTAATTTACAAGCGGCACTAGAAAAAGAATTTGGATCTTTAGAAAATTTCAAAGCTGAATTTATCAAAGGCGCTACAGGAGTTTTTGGTTCAGGATGGTTTTGGTTAGTTTATAATACTAAAAATCAAAAACTAGAATTTGTAGGTACTTCAAACGCAGCTACACCAATTACTGAAGATAAAGTTCCTTTACTTGTTGTAGATGTTTGGGAACATGCTTATTATGTAGATCATCGCAATGCACGCCCTGCTTATTTAGAAAAATTCTATGCTCATATTAACTGGGAATTTGTTGCAAAAGCTTACGAATGGGCTTTAAAAGAAGGCATGGGATCAGTTAGCTTTTATGCAAATGAACTTCACCCTGTAAAATAACTTTAATCCTTTTTGTGCTAGAATGGATTTTGACATTAAGTCAACATTCTACACAAAAAGGAGCAAAAATGGATAATTCTTTATCTGCATATACTCAAAAATATGACAAAGAAGGTTATGGACTTCAATATCCTGATGGTCATGTTATAAGATTTTACGAGAGAATCTTAAAATACAAACTAAGCAAAACAAGTGGAAAATTACTTGATTTTGGTTGTGGAAATGGAGTGCATTCTAAGTATTTTAAAAATATAACCGGGGGGGGGGTATAGAGCCTTATGGCATTGATATAGTTCCTAGTTTAAAAAAAGTTTGGGAAAAAGATCCTTGCTTAGATTCTAAAAATTTTCACATCATATCTCCTAATTCTAGCTTTAAAAAACTCTTCAATACAAAAATGGATTTTATATTTGCAAATCAAAGCTTATATTATCTTACAAAACAAGCTTTTAAAGAAGCTGTGCAAGAATTTTATGAACTATGCAATGAAGGAGCTATTATATTTGCAACCATGATGAGCGATAAAGGCTATAGTATGTATGAAAGAGGAGAACTTATGGATAATAGCTTGCGTGAAGTAAAAGGATGTCCAAGTGGTAGATTGAGTGGTTCTTCATATATACGCTTTACTAAAGACATAGAAGAATTAAAAGAAGATTTTAAACCTTTTAAACCTTTATTTTGGGGAGATTATGAATTAATTAATCTGTATAATTTTGAAGGCAGTGTGGAGCACTTTATTTATATAGGACAAAAGTAAGTGCTCTAGCACTTACTCTCCTAAGCTTGGAGTCATTTCGATAATCTTCCAAGGAAGTCCTTGAGAATTCAGCTCTTCCATAAAAGGCTTAGCGTCAAATTCTTCCATATTAAACACGCCTTTTCCTTGCCAAATTCCTTTAGCGATTAATTTCGTACCTATCATAGCAGGAACACCTGTAGTATAGCTCACAGCTTGCGCGCCAGTTTCTTTGTAACATTCTTCATGATTGCAAACATTATAAATATAAACTTGTTTGTCTTTTCCATCTTTTTTACCACGAATCACGCAACCTATATTGGTATAACCTTTAGTGCGTGGTCCTAAACTTGCAGGATCAGGAAGCAAGGTTTTTAAAAATTCTATAGGAATGATTTCTTTACCTTGGTGTATCACAGGTTTAATCCCTAGCATTCCAACATTTTCAAGACATTTCATGTGAGTTAAATAACTTTGTCCAAAAGTCATAAAAAAGCGTATTCTTTTTAAACCTTTGATATTTTTTACCAAGCTTTCAAGTTCTTCATGATAAAGCAAATAGCTATCTTTCACTCCTACTTCTGGATAATCCCACTCCATTTTTATTTCCATAGGCTGCGTTTCTATCCACTTGCCATTTTCCCAATAACGCCCTTTAGCAGAAACCTCACGCAGATTGATTTCAGGGTTAAAATTCGTCGCAAAAGCATAGCCATGATCACCTGCATTGCAATCTAAAATATCTATATAAGAAATTTCATCAAATAAATTTTGCTGCGCATAAGCACAAAAAACATTAGTTACACCAGGATCAAATCCACTTCCTAAAAGTCCTAAAATTCCTGCTTGTTTAAACTCATCATTTCTCGCCCATTGCTCTTTGTATTCAAATTTAGCTAAATCAGGATGTTCATAATTTGCCGTATCTATATAATCAATCCCTGCTTTTATACAAGCATCCATTAAACTCAAATCTTGATAAGGCAAAGCCACATTGAGTAAAATTTGTGCTTCTGTTTTCTTGATAAGTTCTACAACTGCATTGCTATCATCAGCATCAATTTGCGCCGTTTCAATTTGAACCCCTAAACGCTCTTTGATAAAAGCAGCGATTTCATCACATTTGCTTTTTGTTCTACTAGCTAAAGTGATTTTACTAAAAGTATCAGAATTCATTGCGCATTTTACAGTAGCCACACGACTTACCCCACCTGCGCCTATGATTAAAAGATTTTTCATGAAATTTGTCCTTAAAAGATTTTTAGGAATTTTAACTAAAAATTGATAATATCAAAATTTATTTTTTCTTCTAAGTTATAATTTGAGCTTAATAACATAAAAAATTCTATATTTTTATATCTTAACTTAAGTCTATAAAAAGCCCCTAAAAATTCTTTTTGTAAAATTTTAGCCTCAAAGCGATTTCCTATTTTAAGTTCTGCATAACCAAAAATATAATTTTTTGAAGCTATCCAAGCAAAAAATTCATCTTCTAAATCAAGTTTTTCTTCTATGATATTTAAATCAGGTAAAATTTGCGCACTTTTAAAATCGGGCTTAAAATAAAGCTCTTTAGGATTTGCATGAGCTAAAATTTTTCCTTTTTCTAAAAAAGCGATTTGATCAGACATACAATAAGCATCTTCAATATCATGAGTTACCATAATAGCCGTAATGCCTTGATTTTCTATCATTTTTTTCAATTCTCTTCTTAAATCCTGTTTTAAATTTTGATCCAAATTAGAAAAAGGTTCATCTAAAAGCAAAAGCTGACATCCTCTTGCTATAGCTCTAGCAAAAGCCACTCTTTGCGCTTGCCCTCCTGAAATTTCATCAATTTTTTTATATCTTAAATCTTCAATTTCAAAAGTTTTAAGCAAATGATTTAAAATTTGATTTTTATCTTTTTTATCGTAAAGTGCAAAAAGTATGTTTTTCTCAACATTTAAATGAGGAAATAAAGCATAATTTTGAAACATTAAAGCCACTTCACCTTTGCAAGAAAACAAATCATAAGAACTAGCTTGTTCAAGCTTAGCAATAATCCTTAAAAGCGTGCTTTTTCCACTTCCACTACCTCCTAAAATGCTTAAAAATTCTCCTTCTTTGACATGAAGATTGATATTTTCTAAAGCTTGTATTTTTTCAAAATTTTTAGATAAATTTTTAATTTCTAACATCATCTTTCCTTGTGATTTTATCCATCCAAACAACAACCATTAAAGAAAGAAAAACGATAAACAAGGAAGGCAAAGCTGCATCATAAATTCTTTCATCACTTGCAAACCAGAAAGCTTTAACACTTAAAGTTTCAAAGCCAAAAGGCGCTAAAATTCTACTTAAAGGAAGTTCTTTAATCGTATCAATAAAAACAATAATAAAAGCCAAAAATAAAAAATGTTTCATTAAAGGTGTGTGAATTTTAAAAAATAAAATAAAATAACTCGCTCTTAAATTTAAACTTGCCTCATCAATATTTAGATGAATTTTATTATATCCTCCTTCTAAAGAATAAATTGCACTCGCTAAAAAACGAATTATATAAGCAAAAACAAGAACAAGTAAAGAATTTCCCAATAAACTCATGTGAAAAAATTTATCCAAAAATACAAAAAGCACTATAATGCTAATCCCTAAAGCAGCAGCAGGTATAGAATAACCCAAAGAACTTATTTTTAAAATAAATAAATTAAAAAAATGATTTTTAACTATCCTAGAGCTAAACATCAAAAAATAAGCTAAAAAAGTGGTAATTAAAGCAGTGATTAAAGCTAAGATTATAGTTTGAAAACTGATAATATAAAATTGCGATTCAAAAAGCTTATGATCTTTTAGCCCCCAATAAACTAGCCAAATAAAAGGTAAAATAAAACCTACAAAAGCAATCATAAAACAATAAATACAGGATAGAATTTGTTTAATAGGATTTAATTTTCTTTTTTTGATAAAAAGAGCTAAATTTTGATTAAAACTATAATGATGTTTATTTTTATAATAATAATCCACATACATAATCAAAAATACAAAAAGCATTAAAATACCCGATAAAACACTAGAAGAATAAGAATCATTCAAATCATACCAGAGTTTAAAAATTCCAGCCGAAAAAGTATCCACTCCCAAATAAGCACTTGCACCATAATCACTCAAAGTTTCCATTAAAACCAATAAAGCTCCAGAAAAAATGGCAGGTCTTGCACTCAAAAGTGCCACGCGTGTAAAAATTCTAAATTCAGAATATTTCATGATTTTAGCTACTTCATAAGCCTCTTTAGCTTCACTTTTAAAAGCTGTTTTAGCAAATAAATAAATATAAGGATATAAAGAAATAGCCAAAACAAAAATAACACCATAATGATTGAAAAAATCTATCCTAAAGCCAAAATTTTCGTGAAAAAATCCTTGAAAATCCATAATTCCCACATAAACAAAGGCTAAAATATAAGCAGGTATGGCTAAGGGTAAAATGAGTAATTTTTCTAAAATTTTACAGAAATAAAAATCATAATTTGCGATCAAATAAGCAGAACTCACACCCAAAATCAAGCTTAAACACAATACTCCCATGCTAATTATAAAAGTATCTTTGATGAATTTTAAAAATAAATAATCAAAAAAATGACTCAAATTTTCTTTAATAGATGAAAATTGGGTTAAATCACTTGTATTAAAATTTTGAAATAAAATATAAAAAAGTTCAGCAAAAATACCAAAAATAGGTAAAGCAAGAAAAAGGGCAAGTAAAATTGCCCCGAGTTTATAGTATTTTAAGGTTTTATACATTATCTAAAACCGACTTCATCGTAAATTTTAACCGCTTCTTTAATATTTTCTGCTATCTTACTCACAGGGATTTGATCTTCTTTGAAAGTTCCAAAATCTTTTACAGTTTGGCTTAATTCTACATCATTTCTTATAGGAAATTCATAATTACTATCAGTAAGAATTTTTTGAATTTCAGGACTTAACATAAATTCCATAAATTTTTTAGCCGCATCTTGATTTTTACTTGATTTTGTCATAGCAATACCGCTAATGTTAATATGCGTTCCTCTATTGTCTTGATTAGGAAAAATAATACCCAAAGAATTCCCCACTTCTACATCTTTTGGATTTTTAGAATTCTTTAAAAGCCCTATATAATAAGTATTCATAACTGCAAATTTAGCTTCGCCTGCAAATACTTGTCTGGCTTGATCTCTATCCCCACCCTTTGGATTTGTCGCAAGATTTTCAAGCACACCTTTAGCCCATGCTTTAGCCTCTTTATTTCCGTCATTAGCTATAATAGATGCTAAAAGAGTTTTGCTATAAGGAGCTGTAGCACTTCTCATAACAATTTCTCCTTTAAATTCAGCTTTTGCTAAATCTTCATAATTTTTCATTTTGCTAATGTCAATATTTGCGTTTTTATTATAAGCAATAATTCTTGCTCTTTTTGTAATCGCAAACCATTCTTTATCCTTATCTCTTAAATGAGCGGGTATAAATTCTTCTAAATATTTTGATGAAACAGGGGATAAAAGTCCTAAATTCTTAGCTTCTGTAAGATTTGAAATATCAGCTGTGATGAAAATATCAGCAGGAGAATTACTTCCTTCAAGAGAAAGTCTTTTAATAAGTTCTGAAGCTTTAGCTTGAGTATGATTGACCTTAATGCCCGTTTTTTCTTCAAATTTCTTAATAATCTGAAAATCAGCATCATAATGTCTTGCTGAGTAAATATTAAGCTCACTAGCACCTAAAAATGAAACAGCCGTTAAAAACATAAAGAAGATTTTTTTCATATTTTATCCTTTATTGAGAATTATACTCGGTCTTATTAAGATCTTTAAAATCAGTATGAGAATGTTCAGAACAAGCAAAAGCAAAGCCAATGCATAATAAAAATAAAATTATTTTTTTCATAGACATTAATTCCTTTTAGATATTTTGATAAGAAATATTAATATTAAAAAGTAAATATGACGTAATCTTTATATTTTTATATTTCTTTAAAGAATAAAGAGGTTTATTTTTGATACATATGTTGATAAATTTATGTTTTTAATAAACTCTTGATTAAATAAAGTTGATTAAAATTTTTCTTTTAAAAGGTGGTAGCATGTTTTCTTCATTTTTTGCAAGTAAAAAATGGGCTTTATGGGCTTATTTAGGACTTTTTTTACTCTTATTTTTTCTTTTCATTCAAACAAGTCTTAATGTTGCTATAAATTCATGGTATAGTGATTTTTATAATGTCTTGCAAAAACCTAAAATAGAAATTTTAGATTCAAATTTAACACAAAAAATAGACACTAATTTCGAAAATAATACCACTTTAATCCAAGAGGCTAATCAAAGAGCCGAGCAAAATTTCCAAAAAGCTAATTTTATCAATAAAGGCGCATTGTATTATTATCAAAATTTATTAGAATATTTTTTCAACTCTAGGGCTATGATTGAAAAGCTAAATTATTCAGCAAATGATTTTTATGCTTTGATTTTAGTTTTTTTGGCTATTGCTATTCCTTATGTTTTAATCGCTACGATTAATATCTATTTTGCTAGTGTCTATGCTTTTAAGTGGCGTGAGGCTATGACTTTTTCTTATTTAAAATTTTGGAAAAATAAAGATGACAATATAGAAGGAAGTTCGCAAAGAATTCAAGAAGATACTTATAATTTTTCCAAAATCGTAGAGAGTTTAGGACTTAGTTTTATAAAAGCTTTGATGACCCTTGTAGCATTTATTCCGATTTTATGGAGTTTAAGTGATGTTGTGAGTAAAGCTTTATTTGCAAATTTAAGCGAAAATTCTTCTTTTTATTTTTTAAAAAACATTGATGGTTTACTTGTTTATATTGCACTTTTGATTTCTTTAGGAGGCTTGGTTGTGTCATGGTTTGTAGGTATTAAGCTTCCCGGACTTGAATATAACAATCAAAAAGCTGAAGCAGCTTTTAGAAAAGAGCTTGTTTATGCTGAGGATAATCGCAAAGAATACGCTAAAAATGAGACTATGATAGAGCTTTTTACAGGGCTTAAATTTAACTATAAAAGACTTTTTTTACATTATGGATATTTTAATATTTGGCTCATTTTATTTGAGCAAATGATAGTTATAGTGCCATTTTTAATCATGGCACCAGGGCTTTTTGCTGGAGCTATAGGACTTGGTATTGTAATGCAGATTAATAATGCTTTTGATCAAGTGCGAAGCTCTTTTAGTGTTTTTATCACAAACTGGACAACTATCACTCAACTTAGAAGTATATATAAGCGTTTAAAGGAATTTGAGAAAAACATAGCTTATAAAGAACATTAGTGCCTATAAAAATATCTAAATTTGATAAAAACAAGTAAAGCAATAAAAAGCAAAGAGGCTGTGAATATACATAAAAATTCCCAGCCAAAACTTTCATAATAAAAACTTGGTAATACAGAACCTATAGCACCCCCACTGTAATAAAATGCTAAGTATAGCCCATTTGCCAATCCTTTTTTATTGGTAGATGAATTTAAAAGTCCTGAAAATATGCAATGACTGATAAACATTCCGCTACAAAACACAAACATGGCAAAAAATGTGAAGTAAAAATTATTTATTAACATACAAAAACAACCTGTAATAAAAACAACAAAACCAAAAATGGCTGTACGAATTTTTGAACCAAAAAAAGCTATAGTTTTTCCTATAAGTAGGGAGCTAATAACTCCTGTTAAAAAGCCCAAATAAACAAGTCCAATTTGTGTTTGTGTTATATTGGCTACACTTTCTTTTAAATGGAAAGGTAAAAAACTTACTATGCTTTGAAAGGAAAAAAAGATGATAAAAACACAGGATAAAATCACTATAAATTTAACCTCTTTAATAAAAGGTAAAAAATCTTTTAGTGAAATTTGCGTATTTAAATTGGTGCAGTGTTCTTTAAAAAATAAAAACAAAAAACCAGAACAAAGCATTAAAATAGCAAAAAAATTTAAAGCAAAATGCCAAGAAAAAAGATCACTTAAAAAGCTCCCAAACACTCTACCAACAAAACCTCCAAAAGTTGTAGCACCTACATAAATTGCTATATTTTTTTGTATATTTTCATTTTCTAAACGACTAAGTAAGGTAAGAAGTGCTGTAAGTATAGCAGGTATGCAAAGAGCTTGTAAAAATCTAAAGAAAAGAAAAAAATAAAAATTATTGCTTAAATTTCCGATGATTCCAAAAAATGCACACATAAACAAAGAAAAAATAAGAATTTTTTTTAAGGAAAAAATTTCAAGCAAATATCCATAAATTAAAGGAGCTACAGCCAAAGGAATGAGTGTGATACTAATCACCCAAGAAATTTGATGCAAACTCACATTAAAATAATTAGAAAGTAAAGGAGTTATAGGTTGTGGAGCATAAACGATAGCTAAGGTTAATAGGGCGCAAAAAATAATTAAAATTTTTAGTATTTTCATAATTTTAATTAAACTATAGCAAAAATTAAAGTTTAATTAAAAGAGTCTTTTAAGCAAAAATTTTACTTTTAATTGTGTATAATAAGGTTCAATAATATTTTATTTCTTAAGGAGCTTCATTGGACCCCAGTCAGGTTTTGGATTTAAACCAAACTTCTACAGCATCTTTTGATGCAGGATATTCTATGCTTATGGTTGTTGTTGCACTTGCTCTAGTGTTTTTAAATGGTTTTTTTGTTTTGTCTGAATTTAGTATTGTTAAAGTACGTCGTTCCAAGCTTGAAGAGATGGTAAAAGAAAAAAAAGCTGGTGCCAAGAAAGCTTTGGAGGTTACTTCAAGGCTTGATACGTATCTTAGTGCTTGTCAATTAGGAATTACTTTAAGTTCTCTAGCTCTTGGTTGGATAGGTGAGCCTGCTATTGCAAAAATGCTAGAAATTCCGCTTATTAATCTTGGTTTTAGCACTGTTATTATCCATACTATAGCTTTCATTATTGCTTTTAGCATTATTACTCTTTTGCATGTGGTTTTAGGAGAACTTGTGCCGAAAAGTATAGCTATTGCAGTTGCAGATAAAGCGGTTTTATTTATAGCTAGACCGCTTCATTGGTTTTGGATGCTCTTTTTGCCTTGTATTAAAATTTTCGATTTTTTAGCAGCTATAAGTTTGAAACTTTTTGGAATAAAACCTGCTAAAGAAAGCGAGCTAACTCATAGCGAAGAAGAAATTAAAATCATAGCAAGTGAGAGTCAAAAAGGTGGAGTTTTAGATGAATTTGAAACAGAGATCATACGCAATGCTGTTGATTTTTCAGATACTGTTGCTAAAGAGATTATGACTCCTAGAAAAGATATGATTTGTCTAAATAAACAAAAAAGTTACGAAGAAAATATGCAAATCATTTGTGAGCATAAACATACTCGCTTTCCTTATATTGATGGTTCTAAAGATACTATTTTAGGTATGATACACATACGAGATATAATACAAAATGAATTAAACCATAAAAGTCAAAATTTAGATACTTTTGTTAAACCTTTGATTTTGGTTCCTGAAAATATCAGCATTTCAAAAGTACTTGTAATGATGAATAAAGAACGCTCTCATACTGCATTAGTAGTTGATGAGTATGGTGGAACTGCTGGAATTTTAACCATGGAAGATATCATGGAAGAAATTATTGGCGAAATTAAAAGCGAGCATGAAGAAGACAGCTATAAAAAACTTGCTGAAAATATCTATGAATTTCAAGGACGATGCGATATAGAAACTGTTGAAGAAATGCTTGTAATAAACTATGATGAGGATTTAGAACAAGTTACTATAGGTGGTTATGTATTTAATCTTTTAGGACGCTTGCCTATGGTAGGAGATCGCATTGAAGATGAACTTTGTTACTATGAAGTTAAAAAAATGGATGGGAATTCTATAGAGCGTGTTAAGGTAGTTAAAAAAACAAATAAAGATGAAGAATAAGCCTCTTTAGGCTTATTTCTTTTTGTAAATTTGGTTTTTAATTTCTATACACTCAAAACCTTTTTCATCTAGTGTAACTACGCGTAAATATCCACCATCATCTATTTTACCCTCGCATAAAAATACTCTTTTGGCTATTTTCATAGGAAGTTTTTCTTTATTTCTGTGTCCAAAGATTTGATAAAGATTGTCCGAGGTGAAATTACAAAATTGATTTGCTACTTTTTGACTGTCTTCATATCCACCTACACCATAAATAAAGTCATGGCTTGGTATAAAACTTATTTTTTCAGGTTTGGAGGGTATAAAATTTACTCCTCCATGTGAACAAAATATGAATTTATTTTGGAATTTGTAGTATAAACATTCTTTTAGATGAGGATAGAGTTTTCTAGCATCTCTTGGAGTAAGTTTTTCTTTTCTAAAATCCTTTAAAGTATTTTCATTAAATTCTTTGGAATTTGACAATTCTCCATTAGCCCATTTTATAAGATGTCTTTCGTGATTTCCTTCTAGTAAGCATACATTTTCTTTTTCACAAATTTTTAAAAGAAATTTTATTACTTTGCCATTTTCTATACCTCTGTTGATATAATCTCCTAAAAATATATAAAATTCATCTTCTTTGATTGTTTTAATGTATTCTTTTAAAACACTATAACAACCTTGTAAATCTCCTATATGATGAATTTTTTTGTATTTGCTTAAATTTGGCATTTGGTAAAGACATTTTTTCCAGTCACTTGAGTCTAAAATTGCGTATTTTTTTGGATTTTTTTTGAGCAAATCTTGAGTTTTTTCCAAAAGAGCATAAGGGATGATATATCCATTTTTTTTAGCTTCTAAAAGATTTTTTTCTTGACATTGTTTTAAAGAGCTATCAAAAACAATAACATACATTTTATAGCGATATTGTTTCGCTAAGTCTTTGTAAATTTTTAATGTTTCATTGTAAGCGTTTATGATGCAAAACTCACCTTTTTGCATACGCATTTCTAGAAGTTTGAGTAAAATTTTACTCAAATCTTCATCATTTTTAACATTTAAAATTTTATATTCACTGACTATATTTTTGACGCTTCCTGATAAAAGACGCAAAGCATTTAAATCAAGTGTATAATTTTGAAGTTTATTATTTTTGATAAATTCTTCTTGTCCTGCGTAATAATTCCCTCTTAAAACAAGTAAGATTCGCACATTCTTTGCCTAGATTTTCTTTAAAAATTCAGTTTTTAAAACAATAACGCCAAATTTATCTACTCTAGCTTCAATTTCACTTTCTTTAGAAGTGAGCTTAATATTTTTTATAGTAGTTCCACGTTTTAAAGTTGTGCTTGCACCTTTAACTTTAAGATCTTTTATTACACTCACGCTATCACCTGTGTTAAGTTCTATTCCATTAGCGTCTTTAGCCATTTTTTTCCTTTCTTTGATCTAAAATATTTAAAATTTGCACCACTAAAGCAAAAGCCATAGCGGTATAAATATATGCCTTATCAATATGAATATCAAAACTTTCAGCAACTAAAACTACGCCTATTAGCACCAAAAAAGCTAAGGCTAAAATTTTAATGCTTGGATATTTTTCAACAAAATCTGCTATAGGTTTAGAAGCAAAAAGCATCACAGCTACTGCGATAATAACAGCGATAATCATGATGGTTACATCTTGAGCAATTCCTACTGCGGTAATAACACTATCAAGTGAAAACACTATGTCAATCACAGCAATTTCGGCCACAACTATCCAAAGTTTATTGCTTGCTTTAAAATGACTTTGGCCTTCTTCTTGATGAGAAATTTGTTCTTTAATTTCTTTAATAGACTTTACAATCAAGAAAAGCCCACCTAGTAAAAGAACTAGATCTCTTCCTGAAATTTCATTGCCCAATACACTAAACAAAGGTGTTACAAGTTTCATTACCCAAAAAAGAGATAAAAGAAGTAAAATTCTTGTAATCATTGCAAAAGCTAAACCTAAGATACGTCCTTTATCACGATGTTCAGGGGGTAGTTTGCTTACTAAAATAGCTAAAAAAATGATATTATCTATCCCTAGTACAATTTCAAGAGCGCTTAAAGTAGCTAAAGTAATCCAAGCATCAATACTAAATATCCATTCAAACATAAATTTCCTTGAAAATTTTAAAATTTTTTAAAGCGATATTTTATAGTTTTAAAGCAAATACCTTTAATTCTTTAAGAAAAAATTTCAATCACACTTAAGGGTAAAATTTCATGTTCTAGGTTATGGATTTTTTTTTCAAATTCTTCAAAACTCAAATTTCTTTTTTCAAAAGCTTTTTGAGCTATAATCATTCCACCATCAAGTTCTTCACTGACCCAATGCACACTGACTCCAGCCACTTTCATATCACTTTCATAACTTTCTTTAATCGCATGTGCTCCTTTAAAAAGGGGTAATAAAGAAGGATGAAGGTTAATTGCCTTAATATTTTTTGTAAAAACAGGACTTAAAATTCTCATAAAACCTGCTAATATAGTAAGATTTGCTCCACTTTCTTTGATTTTTTGTACCAAAATCGTATCAAATTCTTCACGAGTATTATAAGCCTTATGATCAACAATGACAGTATCAAGACCAAATTTTTTTGCTCTTTGTACACCAAAAGCATCTTTTTTATTACAAATGCAAAGTACTACTTCATAGGTATTTTCCCCTATGGTTTTTTTATGAAGTTTTTCTAAAATATTTTCTAAATTACTTCCATTTCCGCTAAAAAGCACGGCTAATTTTACAAGCATTTTAATCCTTTGATAAGTTTTAAAGCGTCAAAGCTATTTTTATTAAATTTATATTTTTTTGCAACAAGTCCATGAGCTAAAGTAGCATTTTTTGCTGCTTCTAAAGCGCTAAAACCAAAACCTAAATGTGCAGCAATCATTCCACTTAAAACATCTCCACTCCCACCTTTAGCTAAGGCTTGATTTCCTAAATTTACAACAAATAATTTTTCTTTTTGCACAATAATAGGATTTGCTCCTTTTAAAACAAGAACACAATCATAATTTTGCGAAAATTTTCTAGCATAGAAAAAGCGATTTTTTTGCAATGTTTCTATATCTAAATCCTCATCAAAGCACATTTTATAAAGTTTTATAAATTCTTTTGGATGAGGGGTTATAACAACATCTTTTCTGTTTAAATACCAAAGCAAAGCTTCACTTAAAAAGCAGTTTGCATCCAAGATCAAAGGAGTGTTTTGCAAAATTTCATCTTTTAGAAAATCCAAATTTTCAAGCCCCATGCCTAAAGCAATAGCACTTGCATTATTTTCAATTTTTTCTTTTAACATCAAAAGAGGCGAGAAACTTTTTTGTGCTACTAAAGAAACAAGACCTGCTCCAAAATTTAAGGCTCCAAGTCCTGCTAAAGTTCCAGCACTTGCATTGGCAACTGTATAAATATGGCCAAAATTTCCTTTATTGGCGTTGATTTTTCTATCTATAGTTTTTAAATCTTTTTTTTCAAGCAAAAAAGCTTGAGAATTAGGGTAAAATTTCTTAGATCTAATGCCTAAATTGGCTATTTTAATCCTTCCTACAAATTCCTTAGCAAAATCTTCAAGTAAAATTTCCTTTAAAGCTCCCATACAAAGTGTAATATCAGCTTTAAAACAAGGATAAAATCCCAAATTTGTAGGTATATCACAAGCTATTTTTAAAGCCTTACTTTGATTAACTTTTTGAATAATTAAACTTGTTTTTTCATCTAAACAACGATTTGAACCTGTACCTAAAATACAATCAATGATAATATGAAATTTTTTAAAATTAGGCTCCTTTTGACAAAATTTAAAAGCATAATTTTGTAAAATTTGCTCTTGTTTTTTAAAAAGCGTATTTTCTTTAAAGCCTATTTTATAAGCTTTAGCGTGTTTTAAATTTCTTAAAGCCACCAAGCCATCTGAAGCGTTGTTACCCCCGCCTAATAAAAAAAGTATTTTTACTTTTTTAATCTTGCGTTGAATACGGATCTTTTTAGCTTCTTTTTTAATCAGTTTAGCTAAATTTAATCCCGCATTTTCCATTAAAATAAGCTCATCTAAGCCTTTATTTATAGCATTTTGTTCTAAAATTTTTATATTATCAATAATAGCTTTCATAGTCTTTTTTCACCAAAAAATATATATTTTTTTCTCTTTCTTCTTCAAATTTTTTCATTTTGGGTAAAAATTTCTGGATCAAAGCGCGAAAATTCTTAAAACCATAATTTTGCGGATGAAAATCCGAGTATTTGCGGTTCATATTAGTGCGGATTTGTGCGTATTCGGCACGCCCTTTTTCATCGATGAGTTGTTCGGTGATATTGATTAAAGCTCTTAAATAATCCTTGCTTAAAATATCTTCTTTTTTACTCTCGTCTTTATCTAAATAAAAAAATTCACTAAAAGCATTTACATAGGATTTTATAGATTTTTCAAGCCCCATTCCTATAATTTGTTTTTTATTTTCTCTTAATTTTTGAATGAGTGAAGTATAATCACTATCGCTTGAAACAATAACAAAAATGTCTATATTTTTTTCATAAAATATAGACATGATTTCAGTGATTAAATACATATCGCTTGAGTTTTTGTTGGCTGCAAAATTAAATTGTTGCATAGCGATTAAAGAATATTCAGCAATTTGCTCTCTCCAACCTTGTATATTTTTTTGAGTCCAGTCTCCATAAATGCGTTTAATGATAACTTCTCCGTAATCTGAAGCAATATCAAAAATACTTTTAGCGTATTTTGCAGGGATATTTTCTGCATCTATAAAAATAGCTATACTTTTATTTTCCATTTTAATTCCTTGCTCTAAAGCTTAAAGCTTCTAAAATATGGGTTTTGTTAATATTAAGACTTTGTTCTAAATCTGCTATACTTCTTGAAACTTTTAAAATTTTATTGAGTGATCGCAAAGAAAGATTATAACGTGAAATTGCTAAATCTAGCGTATCTTTAGCATCTTTTTCCAATACACAAAAACGACTCAAATCTTCATCTTTTAATTTCCCATTAAATTCTTTTTGCCCCCGTTTTTTACCAAAAATAAAAGCTTGTAAAATTTTTTCACTCATTTCTTTAGAACTTATACTTACTTTATCATCCTTGCTGATCTCATCCATAGCTACATAAAGATCAATCCTATCCATAATAGGAGCTGAAATGTGATTTTTATACTTTTTAATCTCATTTTCGCTACAAACGCAAGAAAGATTTTTGGAGAATAAATTTCCACAAGGACAAGGATTTTGGGCAGCTATAAAGCTAAATTTTGTTTCATAAGTGATTTTAGAATTTACTCTTGAAATATGAATTTTATAATCCTCCAAAGGTTCTCTTAAACTCTCTATGATTTGCTTGTTAAAATGTGGAAATTCATCAAAAAACAATACTCCACCATTTGCAAGTGCTACTTCTCCAATTCTGGCATTTTTTGTTCCTCCGCCAAAAATACTTGCTCTTGTAGAAGTATGATGAGGATGGCGAAAAGCACGAATTTTAGTAAATTCACAATCTTTTGAATCTAAAGACATATAAGCATTTTGCATTAAAATTTCACTTAAACTTTGAGGGGGCATGATATAAACAAGGCGTTTAGCACACATGCTTTTACCACTTCCTGGACTTCCTTCAAATAAGATATTATGCATACCTAAAGCAGCTATCATGCAAGCTCTTTTGGCTTTTTCCTGTCCTTTGATATCTTTAAAGTCAAGTTTAAAATCCATATTTTGTAAAAAAATTTCATTTTCTATTTGTAAAGGGTTTGTAAATAAAGGATGATTGTGAGAAAAGCGAAAATTTTCATAATTTTTTTCTTTAAAAAACTCTATTGCTTCATTTAAATTTTCAAGTCCATAAACCTCTAAATTTGGTATCATGGAAGCTTTTTGTGCTATACTTTTTGGAACAACGATCTTAGTTTTTTTAATTTTAGCAGAGAGAAACAAAATCAAAGAAAAAAGCTCGTTTGTACTTTTAATACTTCCATCAAGTCCTAATTCTCCTACTACAAAAAAGTCATCTAATTCTTCATTTTGTAAAAGAATTAATAAAGCGATAGCCAAGTCAAAATGCGATCCCTTTTTTGGGATGCCTGAAGGACTAAGATTGATAGTAATTTTTTTAGCAGGAAAAGCAAAATCACAACTTAAAAGCGTGGCTTTGATGCGTTCGACACTTTCCTTAATCGCTGTACTTGCAAGCCCTACTATGCTTAAATTTGGCAAACCTCTTGTAAAAGTGGATTCTACCTCTATAATGTCTAAGCCTTCATGAAAGCTTATGCACTTTAGTTTTTTCATTTCTCTTTTTTATGATTTTTCTTCTTTTTCTTAAATTCTTTATCGAATTTTTGACGCTTAGCAAAGGAAATTTTTTCTATAAATAAATGTCCATTTAAATGATCATTTTCGTGTTGAATAGCCACAGCTAAAAAACCTTTTGCTTCAAGTTCTTTAAATTCTCCAAAGCGATCTTGATATTTAAGCAAGATATGATTATAGCGTTTCACTTCTTCAAAAAAATCTGGCACACTCAAACACCCTTCTGTGCAAGTGATCATTTCTTCATCTAAAGGAATAATTTCAGGATTGATAATCTCTAGCAAATCTTCTTTTTTTTGTTCATCATTTTCATTAAAAATATTCACAAGTAAAACACGCAAAGGAATATCCACTTGAATAGCTGCTAAACCTACTCCATTACTTGCTATCATAGTTTCATACATATCATCAAGCAAGGTGTGAAGTTCTGTATCAAATTTATTTACAATTTCAGAGTTTAAAAAAAGTCTAGGATTGGGATAGGTGATAATTTTTCTAACCATTAAAAAACCTTTGTTTTAAATGATCTCCAAAGAAATCATTTAAAACTTTTTTCCAAAACCTTATCAATCAGCCCATATTCTTTAGCTTCTTGTGCTGACATGAAAAAATCTCTTTCTGTATCTTTTGCTATTTTTGCAACTTTTTGCTTAGTATTTTTTGCCAAAATATCATTAAGTATAGTTTTGAGTCTTAAAATTTCTTTGGCTTGAATTTCAATATCTGTGGCTTGACCTCTAGCTCCACCTAAAGGTTGATGAATCATAATACGTGAATTAGGCAAAGCAAAACGTTTTCCTTCTGCGCCACAACTAAGCAAAAATGCTCCCATAGAAGCAGCTTGTCCTATACAAATCGTACAAACATCAGGTTTGATATAGTTCATAGTATCATAAATACTAAAACCACTTGTAATTACACCACCTGGAGAATTGATATAAAGATAAATATCTTTTGTAGGATCTTCAGCTTCTAAAAAAAGAAGTTGTGCTACGATAGAAGCGGCAAGTTCATCATGAATTTCACCACTTAGCATAATAATTCTATCTTTTAAAAGGCGTGAATAAATGTCATAACTTCTTTCACCACGACTAGATTTTTCAATAACATAAGGAATAAACATTATTTATCTTCTTTCTCTTTTTTGCTCACTTTTTCCGATTTTTCTGTTTTTGGCATAAAAATATCATTAAAAAGTTTTTCTTCAATTAAAGCCATTTTCACAGCAGGCAAAGCTCCTTGTTTTTTATAGTTTTCTAAATGCTCTTTTGGATTCATACCATAGCGATATGCTTCAAAATAAATCGCTTGAATCAATTCTTGATCATTTACTTCAATCTTACGCAATTTTGCAAGTTCATCAATGATAAAAGTAAGTTTTACACTTTTTTGTGCTTCTTCTTTAAAAGAATCACGTTTTTCTTGATATTTTTCTTTACTTGCTTTAAGCTCTTCAATTTCTTTTTCGCTAAAAGTATTAAAAGCCGCACGCATCTGCATATCAGTTTCTTGTTCTACTATGCCTTTAGGTAAATCAAAATTATATTTTTCAATCAAAGCATCTGCAAATTTGCCTTTTAATTCATCATTTACAAGTTTGAAAAGTTTTTCATTTTTGATTTGCTCTTTTAATTTTTCATCTAAAACTTCAACACTAGCTTTTTCTTCTCCTGGTAAAAGTTTTTTAAGCATTTCATCATCAAGTTCTGGAATTTTAAGCTCTTGAATTTCATGTAGTTTTACTTTAAATACTGCATCTTTACCCGCTAAATGCGCTGCGCCGTATTCTTTAGGGAAAGTTACTTTGATATCTTTTTCTTCACCTATTTTCATTCCCACCATACCATCTTCAAAACCTGGAATAAATTGCTTAGAACCAATTTCTAAAACATAATTTTCAGCTTTACCACCTTCAAAAGCTTTATCATCTACAAAACCTTCAAAATCAAATTTTGCAAAATCACCTTCTTTTAAAGCTCTTTTTGTTTTTATAGCTTCAGGAGTAGCAAAACGCTTTAAAAGTTCATCTTTTTTCTCATCAATTTCTTTTTTACTTACTTTTGGAGTTTGATATTCAGGGATGAGTTTTTCATAACCCTCAAGTTTGATTTCAGGTTTAAAAGAAAGTATTAATTCAGCAATAATTTCTCCATCTTTACGATCAAATTTTTCAAAATATGGCTCACCTACAAGCTCTTTATTTTCTTTTTTAAGTTCTTGTAAAGCGCTATTTACAGCGGATTTAAAAAGATTTTGTTCTGCATCTTGAGTGAGCTCTCTTTCATATCTTTTAAGTACGGCACTTACAGGAACTTTTCCTGGTCTAAACCCATCCATTTTTACACTTTTAGAAGCTTTTTTTGCTAAATTTTCTACTTCATTTTTGATCATTCCTGAAGGAATTTTTACACTAGCAGTCGCATTAACAGAATCTAGTTGCTTTGCCTTTACTTCCATAGTTTTTTTCCTTATAAAATAAAATTTGCTTTTAATGATAGCAAATTTTTCCTTATTACTTGCATAAAATTTTAAAGTAATTTATGATAAAATTGCAATATAACATTACTATTAAAATATAAAAATATTTTTGGAGAAAAATTTGCAAAAAAAATTTGAAGATTGTGTTAAAACCATGCTTGAAATTATAGGAGAAAATCCAAATCGTGAAGGGCTTATTAAAACACCAAATCGTGTTTTTAAAGCTTATGAATTTCTTACTAGTGGTTATACGCAAAATGTCAAAGAAATTTTAAATAATGCTTTATTTGAAAGCTCTAATAATGAAATGGTTTTGGTGCGTGATATAGAATTTTATAGCCTTTGCGAACATCATCTTTTACCTTTTTTTGGGCGTGCTCATGTAGCCTATATTCCTAATAAAAAAGTAGTAGGTTTAAGCAAAATTCCACGCCTTGTAGAGGTGTTTGCAAGAAGACTTCAAATTCAAGAACAACTTACCGAACAAATCGCACAAGCTTTAATGGAAAATGTCGATGCCAAAGGTGTTGGCGTAGTCATAGAAGCAAGACATATGTGTGTTGAAATGCGTGGAGTACAAAAAGCTAATTCCACCACTACAACTTCAGCTTTGCGTGGAATTTTCTTGAAAAATGAAAAAACTAGAGAGGAATTTTTTTCTCTCATAAACTCTGCTAAACAGGTAAGATTTTAATGAATCTTGAAAAACTACGATCAAAACTTGGTAAAGAAAATTTAAGTGCTATTTTTGGAGAGATTACAAAAATTTCTGCTACGAGTATAGAAATTCGTGGGCTTAAAACAGGGGTTGGAGATATAGTGAAGTTAGTTTCCAATGAAAATGAAAATTTAAACACTCTAGCTATGGTCGTAGAAATCAAGGAACAATTTAGCTATTTAAGTCCTTTTTCTTTTATAGAAGGTTTTAAAATAGGCGATCGTGCTTTCATAAGTGATGCAGGTATGCAAATAGGCGTTAGCGATGAACTTTTAGGCAGAGTAGTAGATCCTTTTATGCGCCCAAAAGATGGTAAAGGAGCTATAGAAGTAAGTAAATATATGCCTATAATGCGTGCACCTATTGATGCGATGAAAAGAGGGCTTATAGAAGAAGTTTTTCCCGTGGGTGTTAAAACTATAGACGCGCTTTTAACTTGTGGTGTAGGACAAAAACTTGGTATTTTTGCAGGAAGCGGGGTAGGAAAATCCACTCTTATGGGAATGATAGTTAAAAATTCCAAAGCTCCTATAAAAGTAGTGGCTCTCATAGGAGAAAGGGGGCGTGAAATTCCTGAATTTATACAAAAAAATTTAGGCGGAAAGCTCGATGATACAGTGATTATTGTTGCTACAAGTGATGATAGTGCTTTGATGCGTAAATACGGTGCTTTTTGTGCAATGAGTGTGGCAGAATATTTTAAAGAACAAGGTAAAGATGTACTTTTTATCATGGATAGTGTAACGCGTTTTGCTATGGCGCAAAGAGAAATAGGACTAGCTCTTGGGGAGCCTCCTACAACCAAAGGTTATCCGCCAAGCGTTTTAAGTCTTTTGCCTCAACTCATGGAAAGAACGGGTAAAGAAGAAGGTAAAGGCACTATAACAGCCTTTTTTACCGTTTTAGTAGATGGAGATGATATGAGCGATCCAATCGCCGATCAAAGTCGTTCTATCTTAGATGGACACATTGTTTTAAGTCGTGAATTAACAGACTTTGGAATTTATCCTCCTATTAATATACAAAACTCTGCTTCAAGGGTAATGAGTGATATTATAAGTCCTGAACACAAAATTTGGGCAAGAAAATTTAAGCGTTTAAACTCGCTTTTAAAAGAAAATGAAGTACTGCTTCGCATTGGTGCTTATCAAAAAGGAAGTGATAAGGAACTTGATGAAGCTATTTCTAAAAAAGAATTTATGCAAAAATTCTTAGGACAAAACCCTGAGGAAAGCTTTGAATTTAACCAAACTTTAGAGCTCTTAAGTCAAATTGATACGCCAAATACTCCTTTGCCACCAACTCAAAATATAAATGTAGGAAGTGCAAGTGCAACCTTGCCTAATCCTAATTTAAAATAAAATTATTTGATAAAATAATCTCCATCAAAACTGATTAAAGAATATTTTCTTTCATCACCTATGCTTTGAGTTAGCTCTTCTATGCTTAAAAAACTTAGCGTATCAGCTTCTACATATTCACGCACTTCTTCAGCATTTTTATTTGCGCTGATAAGTTCTTCAAAAGTTGGAGTATCTATACCGTAAGTATCAGGAAATTTGATCTCAGGACAAGCTATGGCAAGATGGATTTTGCTCGCTCCTGCAGCACGAAGTAAGGAAATTATTTTTTTAGAAGTAGTGCCACGCACCAAGCTATCATCAATGACTACGATTTCTTTGCCTTCTAAAACTTTACGCATAGGGTTAAGCTTTAATTTTACTTTTAAATTTCTAAGCTCTTGAGTTGGCTCTATAAAAGTTCTTCCTACATAATGATTTCTTACTATTGCCATTTCAAGAGGGATTTGTAAATATTGAGCAAAACCTATAGCTGCACTTACTC
Organism: Campylobacter sp. CH246; assembly: GCF_004378835.1. Lineage (NCBI taxonomy): Bacteria > Pseudomonadati > Campylobacterota > Epsilonproteobacteria > Campylobacterales > Campylobacteraceae > Campylobacter > Campylobacter sp. CH246. Next base: position 45,855 of record NZ_RYYA01000008.1, on the reverse strand, counting down.
CACTATCTGGCACAGGCACGACAAAGTCTGCTTTATAAGCAAATTTTTTAGCTAAAGCTTCGCCCATTTTTTTACGCACTTCATACACGCTTTTACCTTCTACTATGCTATCAGGTCTAGCAAAATAAATGTATTCAAAAGCGCAAATTCTAGGAGTTTGAGAAAAAAGTTCTATGCTTTCAAATTTATCATTTCCCTGAGTAAAAATAAGCATTTCCCCTGGTTTAACATCGCGAATAAATTCAGCCTCTATAAGATCAAAAGCACAAGTTTCACTAGCAACTATATAGCCTCCATCTTTTAAACGTCCTAAAGACAAAGGACGTACCCCATGAGGATCTCTTACAATATAAAGTTTATCTTTGCTTGCTAAAACAAAACAATAAGCTCCTATACATTCTTTTAAACTCTCAATAAATCTATCTTTTAGACTTTCTTGCTTACTTCTTGCGATAAGATGAACAACATTTTCTGTGTCCATATTGGTTTGAAAAATAGCCCCATCTTGAATAAGTCTTGATCTTACTTCTTCTTTATTGACTAAATTTCCATTATGCGCTAAAGCAATATCACCTAAAACCGAAGTGGCTGCTATGGGTTGGGCATCGTTTAAACTTGAATTTCCTGCTGTAGAATAGCGATTATGCCCTATAGCGATTTCACCTTCTAAAGTTTTTAGATTATCAGGATTAAAAATTTGACTCACTTCACCTTTAGCTTTAATAGTCTTAATATTTTTACCATTACTCACACTAATGCCACTTGCTTCTTGCCCACGGTGTTGCATAGCAAAAAGCGCATAATACGCATAAGTGCTAGCATTTTTTGAATTGATAACTCCTACAACTGCACACATTTTAAATTCCTAAAAAATCATTGATTGAATACATTTTTGCTTCTTGCTTGCTAAGCCAAATAGCGATTTTAATCGCACCTTTAGCAAAAGTCGCCCTTGAAGTAGCGGTATGATTAAGTTCTAAAAACTCACCATCTTCGTAAAAACCTACCGTATGGCGTCCTACTATATCGCCACCCCTTAAACTCATCACGGCAATCTCATCTTTACTTCTTTCACCTATAATGCCATCTCTTCCACTTACTCTTACTTTTTCAAGTTCTAAATTTCTAGCTTTTGCTACACTTTGAGCTAAAGTCATAGCTGTACCACTTGGGGCATCTTTTTTATGGCGATGATGCATTTCTAAAATTTCTATATCAAAATTTCTTAGCATTTGACTGGCTTTACTAGCAAGATAGTTTAAAACCGCAACACCTAAAGACATATTGGTCGCGTAAAAAATCGGCATCACTTCACTAGCACTTTGCATCAAATGTAAAATTTTCTCATCAAGCCCTGTTGTACCTATTACCAAAGGTTTAGGCATAGTTCTTGCATAATTTAAAAGCTCATGAGTTCCACTTGGGGAAGAAAAATCAATAATCACATCGCTTTTTTCAAAAAGCTCTCCTAAATTTCCACCCTTATCATAAAGTATCGAAATTCGTGCTTGTGTTTCGCTTTTTAAACATTCTTCAATCTGTTTTCCCATTCGTCCTTTAGCGCCATAAATTCCTATTTTAATCATCTTTTTCCTTGAAAATAAAATATTGATTTTAGCATTTATTTTGTAAATTTTAAATAATAAAATTAAGCTTTATAGTTTTTTAATTTATATAAATTATCTAACAATTTTGCTTCTTCTCCTAAGCCCTTGCTATGATAAAATTTTAAATTTTTACTAAGATATTTTTGCTCTACCCAGCCACCAAAATCATGTGGATAAAGATAGTTTTGTTTTTCTTGATGATTGTTGTTAAGATAATTAGGTATTTCTAAAGCTTCATTATTTTTTACATAGTTTAAAGCTTCATTGATAGCTTTGTAGCTTGCATTGGATTTGATTGTGCTTGCTAAATAAACTACGCATTGGGCTAGGATAATTCTTGCTTCAGGATAACCTATATTTTTAACAGCTTCTAGAGTCGAAACTGCTAAATTTAAAGCATTTGGATCGGCATTTCCGATATCTTCACTTGAAAAAATCACTAAACGCCTAGCGATAAAATCCGCACTTTCTCCTGCATCAATAAGTCTTGCAAGATAATAAATAGCTGCATCAACGTCACTTCCGCGTAAACTTTTTATCATTGCACTTGCTAAAATATAATGTGTATCTTTTGAGCTAACACCTTCACTATTTATGGTGTTGCGAAGTTTTTTAAGATTTTCAAGACTGATATGTTTTTCATCTAAAACCAAGACAAATTCAAGCAAATTTAGCATAGCTCTTGCATCAGCGCTTTTAAGTAGAAAATCTTTAGCTTCTTTATCAATACTAAATTTCATTTTTTCTTGTACACGCAAGAGTAAAGTTTCAAGTTCTTTTACCCCTAAAGATTTAAATTCAAAAAGCATGGAACGACTTCTTATGCCAGAACTTAAAACAAAATAGGGATTTTCAGTGCTTGCGCCGATTAAAATTAAACGGTAATTTTCCATAGGAATTAAAAGCATTTCTTGTTGGGTTTTGCTAAGGCGGTGAATTTCATCAATAAAAATTAAAGGCTTATAAAGACTATTTTTATAATTATCTAAAATTTTTCTTAGTTCTTCGAGTTTAAAATTTCCTCCATCAAATTCATAAAAATCTAAGCCAAATTCTTTGGCTACAACTCTAGCAAAAGTTGTTTTTCCAGAACCTGCTGTTCCAAAAAAAATACTATGAGGAAGTTTTTGTAAAGCAGTAAATTTTTTGAAAATTTCTATAAGCTCATATTGTCCTAAAATATCATCAAAGTGTTCAGGGCGAAAGGTCAAAGCTAGGCTCATTAATTTAAATCCATATTTGAAAATTCACTACCATTAATTTTTAGCTGAGGATTGGCTAAACTATCATAAGATAAATTTAGAAAAAAGTTATTATTTTCTTTTAAAAAATATTGATTTAAACCTCCATAATCCTTTGTCCAAGGAAAAATTTCATCAGGTTCATCTGAACTGATAACTTGCAATTTTGCTTGATAAGAGTTGTTAATATTTAAATTGCCTTGTAGGCTGATATTTTGTTTATTTTTTTCAAGAATTAAATTTTGTATTGTTAGATCAAGATTTTTTTGAATAAAATGAGAGATATTGAAATTTGAATTAAGAAATTTATTTATGGTTATATTAAATTTTGTTTTGTTAAAATTCAAATTCTGACCCAATAAAGATTTAAGATCAATATTAATTTCATTGGATTTTCCTTGTATGTTTAAGTTTACTACTGAATTTTCTTCATTAAAATTTACTTGGTTTTTGCTATAAAAAGAATTGATTTTATTATTATCTAGTATAAGATAATCAAAGTTGATCTCTTGTTGGCTATCGTTAAATAAATTTAACTCATAAAATTGCACAGGATTGTTAAAAAATTGTTCGTAATTTAAATTTTGCAATACAAATTTAGTATAAAATTGAGAAAAATTAATCATATCAAAATGTATTTTAATGTTTTTAATTTCTAAATTTTTATTCATTAAAGCTTTAATATATCCACCGTTTATGATGGTATCTCCGCCTTCATTGCTTAAATTTATATCTTTAATATTTAGAAATATTTTAGAGTTGTTATCGTGTAATTTGAGAGTAAAGGTTCCTAATTTATTGTTTTTTAACACTTCATCTAAAAAATCAAAAGGATTTGTAAAATTTCCTTTTATAATTTTATTTAAGAAAAAATAATTATTAAATTTAAGGTTGATTTTGGTTGAAAGCTGTGTATGAGAGTGATTTAAAGTAAAACTTCCTTTAGAAGTTAAAAAACCTTTTTTGAAGTAAATATCTGTAATTGTATAATCAGGATTGCTGTTTTTAATAAATTTATTAAATAAAAGTTCGTTAGTGTATCCTATATAAAATATATGAATAATAAAACCTAATATAAAACAAAAAACAATAAAAATCCATTTTTTCATTATTTGCCTTAGATGAAAATATAAGTGTTATTTTATAAATTGCTTGTTAAAAAAGAGTTTAAATTTTTATTTAAGAGTGATGAAGTAGTTTAGTAAAGAATGATTTTATAAATCCCTTGTTAAGGGATTTATATTAATAAGCTTTTTTATAACATTGAATTTCAATTTTTCTAGCTATTGGAATAGCTTGAGTATTTGGTGTAGCAGGTGCTCCATAAGAAATTTTACTTTCTAAAAAATTTCCAACTTGTAAATCTTTAAAAGTTCCATCTTTATCTGTTCCAAAAATACCACAATCATCCATTTCTATTTCGGTATTTGGTAGAACTTTTATAGCCATTTGTCCGCCATAAATTGAGTCAATAAGTAAGGTTTTATTGTTATCATAAATTTGTGCAATAGTACCTTCAAGTTTTAGACTATCTGCAAAAAGCATTGAGCTAGTTAAAAGTGCTGATGCGAATAAAATACTTTTTTTCATAATTATTTCTCCTTAATGTAAAGTGATGACATTATAAAATTTTTAAGTGAAGTGAATGTGAAGTTAAAAATTTTGACTTTCATAAATTAATACGCTTTGATTATTTTCAAAAAAAGTTTGTGGAAAAAGATATAAACCTTCATTAAAAGGAGCTTTGATTAGAGTGTATTGAAGATGAAATGGGGTAATGGAGTTAATAGATTGTTCTAAAAAAGTAGTGCAGTAAAAAGCATCTTTGTCTGTGTTTATGATAAATTTTCTGCCTAAATATTCCAAAGCTTTAGTAACTATTTTTTGCTTGGTTTTTTCATCAAATTTTAATCTTTTAATAGCGATTTTATGACTCAGTTTTAAAAAATCATCCATAGAGCTTAAAATAACTTGGTTTTTAGCATTTTTGTCATCATCTGTTGTAGCATGTATGAGTATAGTTGGAGAAGTTTTAACTACCATAGCGATATGAGAATAAGGGCTTTGACTTAAATTTTCTATTAAAAAACTTTCACTTCCTATTCCTGCACGAAAGACAAGATCGCCTATTTCAAGAGAAGGTAGATGGGGTTTTTTGATGATTTGATTTGAAGGATTGGAATTTAGAAAGAAACCCCAAATTCCAATCAATAAAAATAAAATTAAGAAAAAATATAAAATTTTATTTAAGTAAAACAAGCCATTTTCCATCTTTTTTAGCAAGGAAAACATTACTGCTTTGATTATTATCATCATTAAATAACACTAAAACTCTGATTTTAGCAGAATCTTCATTGATTGTTTTTTCTTCAATTTGAATATCTTTAACACCACCCATTCTTTTTGCTTTGGCTGCATTTTCAGCAACAACTTGAGTGATTTTACCATTAACAAATGTTTTTTCTTCATCATTTTTAGCTTCGCTAAGATCAATGTAACTCATAACAGATTTAGCATCACCACTATAAAGATCTTTTGTAAAATTTTTAGCTAAATCTTCAGGATTTGAAGAACCGCAAGCCACTACAAAAAAGGCAACTAAAGCCAAGAAAAAAAGTTTGAAAAATTTCATTTTTTTCCTTTGATAGTATAAATTAAAATATTCATAATTATAGCAAAATAATTAAAAATTATTTTTTTATTCTTGTTTAAAATAGTTACATTGGAAAATATATTTTTTTCAAAAAGCTATAATTTAAGCACATATAAGTCAGACTTAAAATATCCTATTTTATTATCGAATAAAAATGATACAAAAGGATAGGATATGGAAATTTTTTTAGCTTTATTGGGTTTTTTCTCGTTAGGATTGATAGTTTGGCTTTTGCTAAAAGATTATACTACTCCAGCACTAGCTTTTATAAGTGTAAGTATTAGTGTAGCTTGTATTTTACTTATTCTTGAACAGCTTGGTTTTGGTGTGGGTGTAGCTTTAGGGGTTAAAGGAGGTGTTTTTGATATTAAAACATTGGTTGCTTTTATTAAAGATGGAGTCAAAAGCGTAACGGATACGGCAGCTTTGTTTGTTTTTTCTATACTCTTTTTTAGTGTTTTAAATGCAAGTGGTTTTTTTACTAAAATTTTAAATGCATTTTTATCAAAAATGAAAGCTAATGTATATCAAGTTTGCATTCTTACTGTTTTTATTGCTGCTGCTGTACATTTAGATGGTTCGGGTGCTTCTACTTTTCTTATTGTAATACCTGCATTATTACCTATTTATGAGCGTTTAGGTATAAGAAAGACTTCAATGTTATTGATTATTACTTCGGCTATGGGGGTTATGAATGTTATTCCTTGGGGTGGTCCTACTTTAAGAGCGGCTACTAATATAGGAATGGATGCAAATTTGCTTTGGCACCATATTATACCTATTCAGATTGTAGGTTTGGTATTATCCCTTCTTTTGGCAATTTGGATTGCTAAGATAGAAATAAAAAGAGGCGCAGGCGCAGGTAACTTGTCGGGAATAAAATTAAATATAGAAAAAAGCGAACACCATAATGAAAAATGGTTTTGGTTAAATTTACTTGTAACTATTGGGGTTATTGGGCTTTTAATTAGTGGTATTATTCCTAGTTATATTTGCTTTATGATAGGACTTGTAATAATTTTACCGCTTAATTATCCTAATTTAAAAATAGCTAAAAAAGTTTTAGATCGTGCAAGTGCTGGTGCAATGCTTATGTATATTACTTTAATTGGTGCTGGGATATTAATAGGCGTATTTGATAAAAGTGGTATTATGGAGAAAATGGGTGTTTTGATTTTAAATTTTGTTCCAGATTATTTAGGTACTTATATTCCTTTAATGGTAGGGATATTGGCTGTTCCAATGGCAATTATTTTTTGTACGGATTCTTATTTTTATGGAGTGACGCCTATAGTTTTGAGTGTAACTAAGGCTTTTGGTGCTGAACCTTTGACTATAGCTATTATCATGGTGATAGCAAGAAATTGTGCGACATTTATTTCTCCTGTTGTGCCTGCAACTTTGCTAGGTTGTGGTTTAGCAGAGGTTAATATTAGAGATCATATCAAAAGAAGCTTTTTTTATATATGGGGTATAAGTATTATTTGCTTGATTTTTGCTGAGGTAGTTGGGATAATATAATTAAAATAAAAGAACTTTTGATTTTTCAATGATTAGTTCATTGTTTTATGATATTTTTGAGTCAAAAATTTATAAAAATATAAGCGTTTTTTTGTATTATTTTATTTTGCTTTAGAGAAAAATTATAAATTTAAACTTATAAGAATATTTTTTAAGTTGAAAGTAAAATTTTAAAACGGAGAAATGATGTACAAAAAACAAAATTTACCAGAACTTACCTTAAGGGGTTTGGTTTTGGGAAGTATTTTAACTATTATTTTTACAGCTTCAAATGTATATTTAGGGTTAAAAGTGGGACTTACTTTTTCATCATCAATTCCAGCTGTGGTCATCTCCATGGCGGTTTTGAGTCTTTTTAAGACTTCAAATATTTTAGAAAATAATATGGTTCAAACTCAAGCTTCAGCAGCAGGAACTTTATCATCAGTTATTTTTGTTATCCCAGGGCTTTTTATGTGTGGATATTGGAGTGAATTTCCACTTTGGCAAACTTTTATGATATGTCTTTGTGGTGGCGGACTTGGAGTGCTTTTTACTATACCATTAAGAAGGGCTATGGTGGTTGAAAGCAAGCTTGCTTATCCTGAAGGTAGAGCTGCAGCTGAAATTTTAAAAGTAGCCAATAAAGATCAGAGTAGTAAAAAAGGAAAACAAGGCATTAAAGAAATAGCATTAGGCTCTTTTATAGCTGCTATTTTTAGTTTGTTAAGCAATGGTTTCAAGCTCGCTGCAAGTGAGAGTAATTTTGCTTTTATTTGGAATAAAATGGCTTTTGGTTTTTCTATGGGATATTCTTTGGCACTTTTAGGGGCAGGTTATTTAGTTGGTTTAGCAGGTGCTATAGCTCTTTTTGTAGGCATGTTTTTAGCTTGGGGTATTTTTACTCCCTATCTTTCAAATTTTGAATTCGATAGTGCAAAAAATGCCGTAGATTTAGCTTCTAGTGTATGGAGTTCTAAAGTAAGGCTTATAGGAACAGGAGCTATTGCTATAGCAGCGCTTTGGACTTTAATAGAACTTTTAAAACCCGTTATTGAAGGTATTAAAGAAATTGTTAAAAATGTTAAAATTACTAATCAAGAAAAAAATGAAAGAACAAATATAGACCTTTCTTTAAAAAGTATTTTTATACTTTTTGTTTTAATGGTTGTGGGTTTATTTATTACTTTTTATAGTTTTGTTGAAGATGCTAATTTAAGTATTTATTATCAAATGCTATTTTCATTTGTTGGAACTTTAGTTTCTGTTTTAATAGGTTTTTTTGTTGCAGCAGCTTGCGGATATATGGCAGGACTTGTAGGATCTTCTTCTAGTCCTATTTCTGGAATCGGACTTATTGGTGTTATTATTTCTTCTATTGTTTTTTTGGTTTTAGGTGTGGAACTTTTTCAAGATCCTATGCTTTCTAAATTTGCAGTAGCATTAGCTATTTTTACTACTAGTGTTATTTTAGCTACAGCTGCTATTTCGAATGATAATTTACAAGATTTAAAGACAGGACATTTAGTCGGAGCTACTCCTTGGAAACAACAAGTTGCTTTACTTGTAGGCTGTGTTTTTGGTGCTTTGGCTATAGTTCCTGTTTTAAATTTGCTTTATCAAGCCTATGGTTTTGTCGGAGCAATGCCAAGAGAAGGTATGGATGCTTCATCAGCTTTAGCAGCACCGCAAGCGAATTTAATGAGTACTATCGCCCAAGGAATTTTTCATCACAATATAGAGTGGGGTTATATGGCTTTTGGTGTATTTGTAGGAATTTTAATGATTATTATAGATAAAATTTTAAAAGGAACACAGAAAATGTCTTTGCCGCCTTTAGCCGTTGGAATAGGTATTTACCTTCCACCTGCTGTAAATATACCTTTAGTTATAGGTGGAATTTTAAAATATATTGTAATGCAATACTTGACTAAAAAATATGCAAAAAATTCTCATAAAGAAGAAAAACTTGCAAGTTGTGAGCAAAGAGGTACGCTTTTTGCTTCAGGGCTTATAGTGGGTGAAAGTATTTTTGGGGTAATTATCGCAGGAATTACTGTATTTTCAGTAAGTATGGGTGGTAGTGAAAATCCTTTAGCTTTAAATTTAGCAAATTTTCATGATAGCGAGCTTTTCGCACTTATCTTTTTTGTGGGAGTTGTATTATATTTCATTAAGCGTATTGTTAAAAAAGATGCTTAATTTTTGGGGTTAAAACCCCATTTAATCCATTCTGATATAATTTTTCTTTTGCAATTATCATTCAAGGATTAAAATGGAAAATTTATATGCTTTAATACTTGGAATTATAGAAGGTCTGACTGAGTTTTTACCTATTTCTTCAACAGGACATATGATTTTAGGTACGACTATTTTAGGTATCGATATAGATGAGTTTTGGAAAAGCTTTTTGATTATCATCCAGCTTGGTTCTATTTTGGCGGTAATTTTTGTATTTTGGCGTAAATTGTTTCAAGGGCTTGATATTTGGTTAAAACTTGCAGCGGGATTTTTTCCTACTGGAGTTATAGGGCTTTTTGTGGCAAAATACTTAAATGCTTTATTTAATGGTTGGGTTGTGGTTGGAATGCTCATTTTTGGCGGTGTTGTGTTTATTCTTATAGAACTTGCACATAAAAATAAACAATATCGTATCAATTCTTTAGAAGAAATAAGTTTTAAACAAGCTTTTTGCATAGGTATTTTTCAATCTTTAGCCATGATTCCTGGTACTTCAAGAAGTGGAGCAAGTATTATTGGTGGACTTTTGCTAGGATTTAATAGAAAAGTTGCGGCTGAATTTAGCTTTTTACTTGCTATTCCAACGATGATTATTGCTACAGCTTATAGCATTTATAAAGAGCCTGAGCTTCTTAGCAATGCAAATTCTTTAATTCCTTTAGGCATAGGTTTTATCACTGCTTTTATTGTTGCAGTTTTAGTTATAAAATTTTTCTTAAAATTTATTTCTAAATTCGACTTTATCCCTTTTGGAATTTATCGTATTATTTTAGGATTTGTTTTCTTTTATTTGTATTATAGTGGGATTTTAAACGCTGGAAGTGAATTTAAGCTATAAATAAATATTAAATTTATTCTAAGATTTTTTTAAAAATAAGCTGAATTTCAAAAATAATTAAGTCTTAGAAAGTTAAAATTAGAACTTTATAAACACTCACAGGGTAAGTGAGCGACAAAGGGCTAAAAATATGGAAAAAGAAGTTATTGCGTATTTGGACAATGAGACAATAATTGACTCTCAAAGTGTGAAAAATACAAATTTAAAAGAAATTTATTTTGATAATTCTAAAGAAAGTTTAGAAGTAATCCGTCATTCTTGTGCGCATTTAATGGCACAGGCGATTAAGAGTTTGTATCCTGAAGCTAAATTTTTCGTTGGTCCTGTTATAGAAGATGGATTTTATTATGATTTTCGTGTAGAAAGTAAGATTGGCGAAGAAGATTTAGTAAAAATTGAAAAAAAGATGAAAGAACTTGCTGAAGCAAAGATTGAAATTTCAAAATATGAAATCACAAAAAGCGAAGCTTTGGCTAAATTTCAAAATGATGATTTAAAACAAGAAGTTTTATTGCGTATTCCTGATGGAGCTGTAAGTATTTATAAACAAGGTGAATTTGAAGATTTGTGTCGTGGTCCTCATGTGCCAAATACGAAATTTTTACGCTTTTTTAAACTCACTCGTGTTGCAGGAGCGTATTTGGGTGGCGATGAAAAAAGAGAAATGCTTACTCGAATTTATGGAACTGCTTTTGCAGATAAGGAAAGTTTAAAAGAGTATTTAACCATTATCGAAGAAGCTAAAAAACGCGATCATAGAAAGCTTGGAACAGAGCTTAAGCTTTTTACTTTTGATGATGAGATCGGAGGAGGTCTTCCTATCTGGTTAAGTAATGGTGCAAGACTTAGATCTAAACTTGAACATATGCTTTATAAAATTCATCGTTTACGTGGTTATGAACCTGTGCGCGGGCCTGAACTTTTAAAAGCAGATGCATGGAAAATCAGCGGGCATTATGCAAACTATAAAGAAAATATGTATTTTACACAAATTGATGAACAAGAATATGGCATTAAACCTATGAACTGTGTGGGGCATATTAAAATTTATCAAAGTGATGTAAGAAGTTATCGTGATTTGCCTTTGAAATTTTTTGAATATGGCGTAGTGCATCGTCATGAAAAAAGTGGGGTTTTGCATGGACTTTTTAGGGTGAGAGAATTCACTCAAGATGATGCACATATTTTTTGTATGCCAAGTCAGATTAAAGAGCAGGTTTTAGAAATTTTAGCTTTTGTGGATAATTTGATGAAATTATTTGATTTTAGCTATGAAATGGAAATTTCAACTAAACCTGAAAAAGCTATAGGTGATGATGAAATTTGGGAAGTAGCGACTAAGGCTTTAAAAGAAGCTTTAGATGAACAAGGTTTAAAATACGGTATTGATGAAGGTGGCGGGGCTTTTTATGGGCCAAAGATTGATATTAAAATCACCGATGCTTTAAAAAGAAAGTGGCAATGCGGAACCATACAAGTAGATTTTAACCTGCCAAGTCGTTTTAAACTTGAATACACTGATAGTGATAATGAAAAAAAACAGCCTGTAATGTTGCATCGTGCGATTTTAGGTTCTTTTGAAAGATTTATAGGAATTTTAACCGAGCATTGTGCGGGTGAGTTTCCATTTTTTATCGCACCAACTGCGGTGGGTATAGTGCCAATAGGCGAAGCACATATTGCTTACGCAAAAGAAATTCAAAAAGAATTATTAGAGCTTAATATCGATAGCGAGGTGTATGAAAAAAATGAGAGCTTAAGTAAAAAAATTCGTATCGCTGAAAAGCAAAAATTACCTATGATTTTAGTTTTAGGCGATGATGAGGTGGCAAAGCGTAGCGTTGCTTTAAGAGATAGAAGAGCTAAAGAACAAAAAAATCTTAGCTTGGACGAATTTATTAAATTAGTTAAGGAGAAAATGAGTGAGGTACACTTTTGAGTAAAGAAAAAGAAGTATTGCTCAATGAAGAAATAAGAGCGGATGAAATCAGATGTGTTGGCGATGATGGCAAAGTTTATGGTATTATCAGTAGTGATGAAGCTTTAGAAATTGCAAATCGTTTAGGACTTGATCTTGTAATGATAGCTGCAGATGCTAAGCCACCTGTTTGCAAGATCATGGACTATGGTAAATTCCGTTATCAACAAGAGAAAAAACAAAAAGAAGCAAAGAAAAAACAAAAAGTGATTGATATAAAAGAAATCAAACTTTCTGTAAAAATTGCTCAAAATGATATTAATTACAAGGTAAAACATGCTTTAGAATTTTTAGAACAAGGTAAGCATGTGAGATTTCGTGTGTTCTTAAAAGGACGTGAAATGGCAACTCCTGAAGCAGGTGTAGCTTTGCTTGAAAAAATTTGGACTATGATAGAAAATGAAGCTAATCGTGACAAAGAGCCAAATTTTGAAGGTCGTTATGTAAATATGCTTGTAACTCCAAAAAAAGCTTAATCCACTTTTGTGGATAAGGCTTTTAAAGGTTTTAAATTTTGAAAGAAAATCCTTCTTTTTTAAAAGAGCAAATTATAACTTATCTTGGAAATAAAAGAGCACTTTTAAGTTTTTTAAATAAGGGCTTTAAGGTAGCTAAAAAAGAACTTGGTAAAGATAAATTTAGTTTTTGTGATATATTTAGTGGCTCAGGTGTTGTAAGTCGTTTTGCAAAAGCACACTCAAATTATATTTTAGCTAATGATTTAGAAGATTATTCAAAACTCATCAATGAGTGTTATCTTGCTAATAAAGACAAAGATTTACTTCAAAATATCAAAAAGTATTATAAAAATTTAATCCAAAATTTAGATTTTCAAAAAGGTTTTATCAGTGAGCTTTATGCTCCAAAAGATGATGATGATATTAAAAAAAATGAAAGGGTTTTTTATACTTTTAAAAATGCTTTATATCTTGATACTATAAGGCAAAAAATCGAAAATGAAATTCCAAAAGAATTGAGGCATTTCTTTATAGCTCCTTTGATTTATGAAGCTAGTGTGCATTCAAATACTAGTGGGGTTTTTAAGGGTTTTTATAAGGGTAAGGATGGCATCGGAAAATTTGGCGGTGAAGGACAAAATGCACTTAAACGCATTAAAGGAGAAATAGAGCTTAAAATGCCTATTTTTTCAAATTTTTCTTGTGAATTTGAAGTGATGCAAAAGGATGCAAATATGCTTGCAAAAGAACTTGATTTTTTTGATGTAGCGTATCTTGACCCCCCTTATAATCAGCACCCTTATAGTTCTAATTATTTTATGCTAAATTTAATTGCAAATTATAAAAAACCTGAAGAAATTTCTAAAATCAGTGGCATTCCAAAGGATTGGAACCGCAGTACTTTTAATAAGTCAAAATTTGCCCAAGATGCTTTATTTGAACTTATTAATGATTTAAAAGCAAGAGTGATTTTACTTTCTTATAATTGTGAAGGTTTTGTAAAAAAAGAAATTTTTTTAAAGCACTTAAGCACTCTTGGAAAATGCCGGATTTTAGAGCAAAAATATAATACTTTTAGAGCTTCTCGCAATCTTAAAAATCGCAATATCCATCTTCATGAGCAACTTTATATTTTAGTTAAAAATTAAATTTTGTGCTAAAATTATATTTATAAAAAGGAGGGATTTATGAAGCTAAAATTATCTTTTTGTGCATTAATGGCATTTGGTTTTTCTAATTATCTTTTTGCTTCGGCCATTGATCCAAAGTTATTTTCAAGAATATCTTGATTTTGCCAGTAATAAAGGCAAATTTCAAGTAGGTCAAAGTAGCTTTGAAATTTTAGCAAAAAATCCTAGTCAAAATATCTCTTTTAATGTGCCTATGATTGATTTTTCTACTTCAAATCGTGGAGGAAAATTCCAAGGAGAATTTACCAATATAGGACAATCTTATATAGTCAGTGCTTCTCATATGAGTACAAGTTCAAATACCGGAAAGTAAATAAAAGTTATGTGAAACAAGGTAGTGTTTTACCTTTGGAGGTGTAGCAAATAGAATCGTAAGCTCAAGTGATAATTTTACTTATAAAAAAGAAAATGTGGATTTTACTGTTTTAAAAATGAGTAAGATTAGTCTCAATAAAAGTGCAAATTTAAGTAAAGATTTAAATCTTATTGAAAAAGATTCTGGCGATGGTGGAGATATTTATGAATACAAGGATTCATTTTGGGATAGTTGCCAAAGTAGAATAAAAGGTAAAGGCAAGCTTTTTGACAGTTCGCGTTATGAGTACTTTGCAAGAGAGGGAAGTGGTATTGTAGCTTTAGGTTTTGAAGATACAAATAAAGTAACCCATTAAGATTTTTGATTCTAATGAAATCAATTTAGGGGGTTTTGTCAGTTTAACTCCTAAAAATACTGAAGATAAGCGTTTTAAGTTGCAATTTCTTAATTATACCAATGATAAAAGAAATTCTTTTACAAGTTCTTCAATATCCTAGGATTCTGGAAGTGGAGTTTATGTTTATGATAAGATGGATAAAAATCGTATTTAGTGGGTGTGGTAAGTACGAGTAATTGTAATGTCCATTTTACTATGGATATACTTGTTTACAGGTTGATTATGCTTTGATCAATCAAATAAAGATCAATGAATTTTAAAATGCTCATAAAGTAGTCATAGGATCTGGAACTTATACACTTAGTAGCGATGGTTTGATGAAAGATGGTAAAAAAATAGAAAATGTAAGTTTGATTTCTAAGACTAATGTGGGTTATGTAAGCTATAAAAATTCTTTTGATGATAAAAATAATTGTGATAAGAGATTGGATTTATCAGGCTTAATATTAAATTTTGATCAAATTAAAACTGACTCTAATAATGTTTTTATCACAAGTTCTTAATCAGGAATACATTTAAATTTAGAAAACAAGCAAGATTATCTTTATCATGGCAATATCTTTTCAGATGAAGCTGTAACAATGAGTGCCAATGCAGACAAAGCTTTGATTTTTGATGGTAATATTTACAATAAAGAAGGTGTTTTTAGGACAGAAAATGCCAATAAATTTTCAAGGACATGCTAGAATACACGCTTATGTAAGCAAAGAACAAGCTAAAAAACTTCAAGAACATGGTTTAAGTGCTTTAACTAAGCCTGTAAGTTTTACACAAGAAGATTGGGAAGATAGGGTTTTGTTTTAAAAGAGCTTAATTTAGAAAAAAGCGAGTTTTATTTAGGGTGTAATGTAAGCTTAAAAGTAGAAAACCTTAATGCTAAAAATTCCAAAATAGAGCTTGGAAGTAAAAATTTGTGGATCGATGAAAAAGATGGGGAAAATATTATTGATAAGACTGATGATCATTCTTATGGAGATGTTGTATAAACAGGAGTTGGCAAAGAAATGGCTTTTGAGCAAAAGCTTTAAAATACCCAAAATGCTAAGGTAGAAAAGGTTTATTTTAGTGGAAATTTAAATCTTGATCATTCTGATGTTACTTTACAAAACACAGTTTTTAGTGGTAATATCAAAGGTATCAATGATACGCAAAAAAATCTTGCGATTAAAGATTCTTTGCTTGAGTCTCATATACAAATGAGCAATATTCAAGTAGAAAAAAGTGCCATTTATGGGAAAGTTGATGCAAAAAAATTAAGTGCAAATAATACAATATTTAAAATCAATGTGGATTTTGAAAATTCTAAAGCAGATTATATTAATTCTAAGGAAAGCACACAAGGAGTAAATAATACTTTAGTATTAATTTTTCTTAATAATCCTAGTAAAAAGCGGGTTTAAATATCTTACTAGCTCATTTAAAAGATGAAAATAAACATTTAACAAAGGAATTTTTTACTATGCCAAATGTGAGCAAGGTTTTAGTACGTATATCCCAAATGTTGTTTTTTCTCATAATGAGGAAAATTTTGCCCAGAGTGGAATTTAGAAAAAATTGATTCTAAGATTAAAGATGAATATTTTTTTACTAATGATAATACTCAAGCTATTGTAAAAACTAAATCTATACTTGCTCAAGCTATTTTATGCTCCATGATAGAATGGAATAATATGCACAAAAGAATGGGGGAATTACGCAATAATCCTTATGAAAGTGGTGTATGGTTAAGAACTTTTGGATGGGGTACGAGTGATGAGTATAATAGTGGAAAATACTTTGAAATTCAAAGCGGACATGATAAATTAAACGAGTATTCGAATTTCGAGCTTTACAGTGGAGTAAGGTTTTTATAGTGATTTTGTTTTAGATATATTTATTATCAAAATGAAATAAATGCAAATTTTATTCCAAGAAATCAAGGTAGATTAGATGATAATGATGGTTCGCATAATATTATCTTAAGTGCTGAGTTAGGTTATAGAAAAGCTTATGATAAATTTTATCTTGAGCCGAGTTTGGAATTTATCAGTGGTTATGTAGGAGCTATGGATCTAAAAGGAGATATTGCTAGTTTAAAACGATTTTCTTATATTCCTTTAGTCGTAAAAACAGCATTTTTCATAGGAAGTCAAAATTAAAATTTAAATTTTAGAACAGGACTTGGTTTGTATGCGGATCCGATTAAAGCAGGAGATCAAATCTTGGAGAATCAAGCAAGTCAGAGAAGATATGAAGGAAAAAAGATCAAGGAATGTTTATAAATTTAGGAAATGATTATAAGCTTAACGATAAAACACGCTTTAGTTTTGATTTGAAAAGACATTTTTTGGCGATTTAAATGTAGATTGGAGTGCAAATGCTAATTATAAGATATAGTTTTTAAATAAAAAATAATTTAAAAATTGTATTTTTATTTTAAGCTTTTTTGTTTATAATACTTGCTTTTACATTTAAAGGATAAAGATGAAAATAAAAGTTGGGATTTTAGGAGCGAGTGGTTATGCGGGAAATGAACTTGTTCGCATTTTGCTTAATCATCCCAAGGTTGAAATTTCTTATTTGGGTTCGAGTTCTAGCGTGGGGCAAAATTATCAAGATCTTTATCCTAACACCCCTTTAAATTTATGTTTTGAAAATAAAAATTTAGATGAACCTGAACTTGATCTTTTGTTTTTGGCTACTCCGCATGAATTTAGTGCTAAACTTTTAAATGAGAATTTATTAAAAAAGATAAAAATCATTGATTTAAGTGCGGATTTTCGTCTTAAAAATCCTAAAGATTATGAGCTTTGGTATAAATTCACTCATCCTAATCAAGAGCTTTTGCAAAATGCGGTTTATGGACTTTGCGAGCTTTACAAAGAAGAGATAAAAAAAGCAAATTTGGTGGCAAATCCAGGTTGTTATACCACTTGTTCGATCTTAAGTCTTTATCCCCTTTTTAAGGAAAAAATCATTGATTTTAAATCAGTTATTATTGATGCAAAAAGTGGAGTAAGTGGAGCAGGAAGAAGTGCGAAGGTGGAAAATCTTTTTTGTGAAGTTAATGAAAATATCAAAGCTTATGGTTTAGCTTCACACCGCCATACTCCTGAAATTGAGGAGCATTTAAGCTATGCAGCTAAAGAAAAAATCACTTTACAATTTACCCCTCATCTTGTGCCTATGCAAAGAGGAATTTTAATCAGTGCTTATGCAAATTTAAAAGAGGATTTACAAGAACAAGATATACGTGATATTTATACAAAATACTATCAAAACAATAAATTCATAAGGCTTTTACCACCGCAGTCGTTTCCGCAGACTCGGTGGGTTAAATCAAGCAATTTTGCGGATATAAATTTTAGTGTAGATCAACGCACAAAGCGTGTTATTGTGCTTGGTGCTATTGATAATTTAATCAAAGGTGCAGCAGGACAAGCTGTTCAAAATATGAATTTAATGTTTGATTTTGATGAAGATGAAGGACTTAAATTCTTTGCAAATTTGTAAAGGATAAAAATGTTAATACGAGCTATGCAAAAAAGCGATTATGAAGCCGTTTATAAGCTTTGGTGTGAGATAAAAGGCTTTGGGATAAGAAGCATTGATGATAGCAAAGAAAATATAGAAAATTTTTTAGATAGAAACCCAAATCTTAGCGTTGTAGCAGTGATTGATGAAGAAATTGTAGGAAGTATACTTTGTGGGCATGATGGACGCACAGGAGGATTTTATCATGTATGTGTACATAAAGATCATAGAAAAAAGGGCATAGCGCACGAGATGACAAAATTTTGTCTTGAGGCTTTAAAAGCTCAAAAAATCAATAAAATCGCCCTGATCGCTTTTAAAAACAATGATTTAGGCAATGAGTTTTGGAAACATTATGGTTTTACTTTAAGAGAAGATGCGAATTATTACGATCTTTCTTTAAATGAGTATAATCAAACTAGCTTTAATGCTTAAGGAATGATCATGCAAAAATATTTAGAAAAAGCTAATGTCTTAATCGAAGCTTTGCCTTATATACGCAAATTTAATTCTAAGATTATACTTATAAAATACGGTGGATCAGCTATGGAAAATGAAGAGCTAAAGCATTGTGTGATGCAAGATATAGCTCTTTTAAAACTCGTGGGTTTAAAGCCTATTATTGTACATGGTGGGGGAAAAGATATTTCTGCTATGTGTGAAAAACTAGGCGTAAAGAGTGAGTTTAAAAACGGTCTTAGGGTTAGTGATAAAGCCACTACTGAAGTAGCCAGCATGGTTTTGAATCATATCAATAAAAATTTAGTCCATAGTTTGCAAAATTTAGGAGTTAAAGCCATAGGGCTTTGTGGTAAAGATGGCGCGCTTTTAGAATGTGTGAAAAAAGATGAAAATTTAGCTTTTGTTGGCACGATACAAAAGGTAAATTCGAAAATTTTAGAAGAGCTTTTAGAGAAAGATTTTTTACCTATCATTGCTCCTATTGGCATGGATGAGGATTTTAATACTTATAATATTAACGCTGATGACGTAGCTTGTGCGATCGCCAAGGCTTTAAGGGCTGAAAAACTTGCTTTTTTAACCGATACTGCAGGGCTTTATGAGGATTTTAGTGATAAAAATTCTTTGATTTCTAAAATTAGCCTTGAACAAGCTAAAATTTTAGCTCCTAAAATAGAAGGTGGTATGCATGTAAAATTAAAATCCTGTATTGATGCTTGTGAAAATGGAGTCAAAAAGGTGCATATTTTAGATGGACGCGTGAAGCATTCTTTATTGCTTGAGTTTTTTACTGATGAAGGTATAGGCACTTTGGTGGGTTAAAGGATGAAAATGGATTATAAAGAACAAAGTCATATTGTCCCTACTTATAAGCGTTTTGATATAGTTTTAGAAAAAGGGCAGGGGGTTTATCTTTTTGATGATAAGGCTAAAAAATATCTTGATTTTTCAAGTGGTATAGGTGTTTGTGCTTTAGGATATAATCATGCTAAATTTAATGCTAAAATCAAAGCTCAAGTGGATAAACTTTTACATACTAGCAATTTATATTATAATGAAAACATAGCCGCTGCAGCTAAAAATTTAGCCAAAGCTAGTGCTTTAGAGCGTGTTTTTTTTACAAATTCTGGTACAGAAAGTATAGAAGGAGCGATGAAAACAGCTAGAAAATACGCCTTTAACAAAGGTATTAAGGGTGGACAATTTATCGCTTTTAAGCATTCTTTTCATGGGCGTACTTTAGGGGCTTTATCGCTTACTGCTAATGAAAAATATCAAAAGCCTTTTAAACCTTTAATTTCAGGGGTTAAATTTGCAAAATATAATGATATTTCAAGCGTTGAAAAACTGGTGAATGAAAAAACTTGTGCCATTATCTTAGAAAGCGTGCAAGGAGAAGGTGGAATAAATCCTGCAAATAAAGATTTTTACAAAGCCTTAAGAAAGCTTTGCGATGAAAAAGATATATTATTAATCGCTGATGAAATTCAATGTGGCATGGGTAGAAGTGGAAAATTTTTTGCCTATGAGCACGCACAAATTTTGCCTGATATCATGACTTCAGCTAAGGCCTTAGGTTGTGGGCTTAGTGTGGGTGCTTTTGTAATAAATCAAAAGGTAGCAAGCAATTCTTTAGAAGCAGGCGATCATGGTAGTACTTATGGTGGAAATCCTTTAGTTTGTGCAGGAGTGAATGCAGTTTTTGAAATTTTTAAAGAAGAAAAAATTTTAGAAAATGTCAATAAACTCACGCCTTATTTAGAGCAAAGTTTAGATGAGTTGATAAATGAATTTGATTTTTGTAAAAAACGCAAAGGCTTAGGGTTTATGCAAGGGCTGAGTCTTGATAAAAGTGTAAAAGTAGCTAAGGTCATTCAAAAATGTCAAGAAAATGCACTTTTATTAATAAGTTGCGGGGAGAATGATTTGAGATTTTTACCTCCTTTGATTTTACAAAAAGAACATATTGATGAAATGAGTGAAAAGTTAAGAAAGGCTCTAAAGAGTTTTTAATAAATTTTGTAAAAAAATTTATTCTTTTCCATCTACTATAGGCACAAATAAACATTCTTCTAAAATTTCTTTTTGTAAATTTGTGCCATTTTTTCTAAGGCGTGTGATGAATTGTTTGCCATTGTGTAAAATAGGAGCGACTAAAATACCGTCATCGCTTAATTGATCAAGTAAAATTTCAGGAATTTGTGTCGCATAAGCAGAAAATAAAATCCTATCATAAGGAGCATAATTTTTCCAGCCATTTTGTCCATCATCAAATTTTACATTGATATTAAAAAGTTCTAATTCTCTGAAAGTTTGAG
This sequence comes from Campylobacter sp. CH246, assembly GCF_004378835.1. Lineage (NCBI taxonomy): Bacteria > Pseudomonadati > Campylobacterota > Epsilonproteobacteria > Campylobacterales > Campylobacteraceae > Campylobacter > Campylobacter sp. CH246. The sequence continues at coordinate 25,143 of NZ_RYYA01000008.1, read as the reverse complement.
CGGCTTTTTTGGCTAAATTTTCTATGCGTTCTATGGTAAAAACACGCCTTATGACTTTGCTTAAAATCGCAGCTTGATAGCCACTTCCACAACCTATCTCTAAAATACTATCAGCATTTTTAAAATCTAAAGCCATAGTCATTTTAGCTACAGTTAAAGGTGAACTAATCCATTGAGAATTTGCTAAAGGCAAAGCATCAAGGCGATAAGCATGGGCTTTTAAAGGAGAAAAAATTTCACGTGGAATTTGACAAAAAGCATTAAAAAGTTCTTCATTGATAAAAACTTTTTGTGCAATTTCTTCAGCCATATTTTGACATCTTTTTTGTTCAAATGTGTTCATTACTTCTCCTATAAATTTAAATAAAAATTGTAACTAAAAAAGTTGAAATAGAGTTAAACTTAGCTATACTTAAATAAAAAGGAAAAAAATGCTTATAAAATTTAAAAATCATAGTCCCAAACTAGGTCAAAATGTTTTTGTTGCAGAGGGCGCTAAAATCATAGGAGAAATAGAAATAGGAGATGAAAGTAGTATTTGGTTTAATTGTGTTTTAAGAGCCGATGTTAATTTTATAAAAATTGGCAAAAGAACCAATATTCAAGATCTTAGCACGGTACATGTTTGGCATAGGGAATTTGATAAAAAAGGAAAGTTAAAAGATGCTGGTTTTCCTACGATAATAGGAGATGATGTAACTATAGGACATAATTGCGTTATACATGCTTGTGTGATAAAAAATCGTGTTTTAATCGGAATGAATGCTGTTATCATGGATAGTGCTTTGATAGAAGAAGATAGCATAGTGGGTGCTGGAAGCGTTGTAACAAAGGGTAAAAAATTTCCGCCACGCTCTTTGATACTTGGGAATCCTGCAAAATTTGTGCGTGAATTAAATAATGAAGAAATAAACTTTCTAAAACAATCCGCTTTAAATTATGTGGATTTTAAAAACGAGTTTTTAAAAGATCTTCAGTGATATTTTGAAGTTTAGGCGAGAGTTTTACTTCAAATTTCACAAAACGATCAAGATCTAAAAAATTCTCATCGAGTTTTGAAATTTGCTCTTTTGTATAATCTTGAATAGTATTCAAAGATGACTTTTTAAGAAGTCTTTTTTCTTTGTAGACTAATTTTAAAAGTTCTTTGCGTTCTAAATTTTCATCTTGATTTGGGTTTTCGTCAAAAACATAAAGTTCATCAAAAAGGATTTTTTGCGTGTTTTTATCATAAACCCTAAAAAGCTTTTTAAAATGAGGTAGGGTTGATTTTTCGTTATTTTCGCTGATTTTGATTTTAGGTTTTATGCCTTGATCTTCTAAGGCTGCGAGTTTATAAACGCAACTAAAAATAGGGTCACTTGAAGCAGTGATCAATCTTTCACCTACACCAAAGATATCAATAGGTGCATTTTGTTCTTTGAGTTTTTTAATGCTCCATTCATCAAGTGCGTTAGAAACTATGATTTTACATTTTTGAAGTCCTGCTTGATCAAGTTCTTGTCTGATTTTCAAACTCAACTTAAGTAAATTTCCAGAATCTATTCTCACGCCGCCTTCTTGGATACCAAATTCTTTAAAAACTTTAATCGCATTTTTAAGTCCGCTATTTAGACAATCATAAGTATCAATCAAAAAAATAGGATTTTTTGGATAAATTTTCACATAAGCTTTAAAAGCTTCAAGTTCATTTTCAAACATTTGCACCCAAGAATGTGCCATAGTTCCATTGATAGGGATATTATAAATTTTTCCTGCTAAAGTACAAGCACTTCCTATGCAACCTCCTATAAAAGCTGCTCTTGCTCCTTTTAAGGCTGCTTCACTTCCTTGTGCTCTGCGTGAACCAAATTCTAAAATTTTACTGTCTTTAGCTGCACGCACGATACGATTGGTTTTGGTAGCAATAAGGCTTTGGTGGTTTAAACTTAAAAGTAAAAAAGTTTCTAAAAGCTGTGCTTCTATAGTTGTAGCTTTAACGCAAAGTAAAGGTTCGTTTGGAAAAATCACTTCTCCTTCACGCATGGCATAAATTTCACCTTTAAATTTAAAGCTGGCTAAAAAATCTAAAAATTCTGTATCAAAAATACCTTGTTTTCTTAAAAATTCTATATCTTCTGTATCAAAACTCAAATTTTCAACAAAGTCTAAAATATCTTCAAGACCTGCAAAAATAGCAAAAGAACCTGAATCTGGAATTTTTCTAAAAAATATATCAAAATAACAAATTTGATCTTTTTTATTGTTTTTGAAATAGCCTTGAGACATTGTAAATTCATAAAAATCACAAAGCAAGGCTAAAGAAGTTTTAGAAGTCATCAAAGCTTATACTACCCTTAGAATAATTCGTTACTTTGCTTTCAAAGAAATTGCTCTTTTGATCGTTAAATTTTGAAAAATCATCTACCCATTTAATAGGATGTTTTGCATTGTATAACTTATCTAAATTGATCGCGCTTAATCTTTGATCTACAAGATAATGGATATATTCTTCTATGATATCATCAGTAAAGCCCATGATTTGATTTTGAGTGATGTATTTACCCCATTTGATCTCAAGATCTCCAGCTTTTTTAAACATATCATAAATTTTATTGATATTTTCATCATGGAATAAATCAGGTCTTTCTTTGCGTACTGAATTGATCATATTTTGAAATAATAAAAGATGTGTGATTTCATCTCTTTGGATAAAGCGGATCATTTGTGCTGAACCTAGCATTTTTCCTGCACGTGCAAGTGCGTAAATGGCAGTAAAACCACTATAAAAATATACTCCTTCTAAAATTTGATTTGCCACCATAGCCAAAAGGAGTTTATTATCATCTACATCGCCTGCTAATTCTTCATAAATGCTTGAAATAAAGTCATTTTTTTCACGCAAAGTTTCATCATGCTTTTCCATTTCATAAATCAAATCTGTATTATCGCAAATCGCTTCTACCATAACAGCGTAAGATTTTGAATGGTTTGCCTCTTCATAAGCTTGGCGTGCTAAAACCGCATTGATTTCAGGAGCTGTGATGTAAGGATTGATATTATCTGCTAAATTATTGGTTTGAAAACTATCCATAGAAATAAGCTGACTCCAAACCAAATCATACATTCTTTTTTCACCTGCAGTTAAATTACAGCGATAATCAAGTGCATCTTTAGTTGTGTCCACTTCTTTTGGAAACCAAGTATTTGCCTCCATTAAATCCCAAAGTTTTAAAGCCCAAGTATATTTTGCCTTAGTGAAATTTAAAATTCCATGTGGGTTACCATCAAAAACTTTACGATCTCCTAGGGTTTCGTTTGAGCTTGGATTGTAAATTCTTTTTCTTTGCATTTTTAACCTTTCTTTATGCTTTGGTAGCTATACAACTTTGAGTTAAAATATCGTGTAAATTTAAACGATCTTTTCTTACAAAACTGACAAATAAACCAAAGAGTAAGCCAAAACTTATAATAAATATCACATATCTTAGTAAAATTCTAAGAAAACTTAGTTTCTTTCCCGTTTTTATATCAATAAGATATAAATCATATGCTTTAAGACCTGGGCTTTGTGCCTTTTTTGTTAAAAAAATAGCTTGAATCAAGCCAAATAAAAAAGTACATAAAGTTGTGATAAAATGGTTGTTTAAAAAAGCTTCTTTAGAGCCTAATAGAAAATAAAATAAATACAAAATAGGAATATAAATAAGAAAAATATCTATAAGCAAAGCTCTAAATCTTAGCCATCTAGAGCTAATTTTTGCTTTAGTTTTCATTTAATTTCCACGACTTCCTGGTTTTATAGCTTTACTCCCTTTTTTACAAAGTGGACAATTTGTTTCATCGTAAATTTCAAATTCAAAATTTCCTAGAGTAAAGAGTGGTAAATTTTCAGGTAATTTCGCATTATCTTTTCTTGGAGATTTTAAATTTTCTACTGCACAAAAACCACGATTTGCCAATGCTGCAAAACCTACAACAATGCCACCTAAACTTTCAATGATTTTTGCACTCTCTAAAGCACTACCACCTGTAGTAATGATATCTTCACAAATTATAAATTTTTCACTCTTTTTTACTTCAAAACCACGTCTTAAAGTCATTTCTTTATTTACTCTTTCGGTAAAGATAAAACGTTTACTACAAGCTCTTGCAAGCTCATAACCTGCTAAAATTCCACCTAAAGCAGGAGAACAAATGCTATCAAATTCTATCTTATAGCTTGCAATAATCTTTGCAAGTTCATCACAAAGTTTTGCTGCTAATTTTGGATCCTCTAAAACTTTTGCACTTTGAAGATAAAATTGCGAATGTTTACCTGAACTTAGCAAAAAATGCCCTTCTAAATAAGCACCACAATCTTTATAAATTTGCTCTAAATTCATCGTTAAACCTTTAAAAGTTCACTTTCTTTGCTTTTTACACTCTCATCAATTTTTGTTGTATAGGTGTCGGTAAGTTTTTGCACTTCATCATAAGCTTTTTTTGCTTCATCTTCGCTTATTGCCTTATCTTTTTCTAGTTTTTTAACTGCATCGTTGGCATCTTTGCGTATATTTCTTATAGAAACTTTTGCCTTTTCACCCATAGCTTTAGCTTGTTTTACATTTTCTTCTCTTTGCTCTCTAGTCATCGGAGGGAAAAATAATTTTACACTTTCGCCGTCATTGTTTGGATTTATACCGATATTTGCAGCTGCAATAGCGCTTTCTATGGTTTTTAGTAAAGGTTTTTCCCAAGGAGTGATGCTAATAGTTGAAGCATCACTTGCTAAAACAGTTGCTACTTGATTTAAAGGAGTTTGAGTTCCATAATAATCCACTGTAATATGATCTAAAATATGGGTATTAACTTTTCCAGTTCTTAAAGTGGTGAAGTCTTTTTTTAAGGCTTCTAAAGATTTTTCACTTTGGGTTTTTTGTTTGTTAAAAATTTCATTTAGCATTATCATTTCCTTTAATTATTTACTTGAATTAACATCGCTTGGAAGTTGTGGTGCACTTGGAGCGATAGAATTTGTGTTTGGGGTAGCAGGCACAATAGGAGCACTTGGAATAGTAGTATTGTTGTTTTCTACTTTAATTTTCTCTGCTAGAGAGTCTTTGCTAACTTTATTGTATAAATAACCAAGACCAATAGTATTTGCAATAAGTAAAATTCCCATAACAAAGGTAAATTTTGCCAAAAATCCAGCTGGTCCTTTGGCGCCAAATAAACTTTCATTGCTTCCACTATAAGCTCCAAGTCCTATACTTGAACTTTTTTGAAGTAAAACTGCTATACAAATAACTACAACGATGATAAATTGTAAAATGATTAAAAGAGTGATCATTGAAATTTCCTAAAAGTTAATTTTTAAATGATTATTTTAGCTAAATAAAACTTGAAAAGTTTTGAAACTTGAAAAGTTTTTGTGAGAAAAATCCCACAAAAACTTATCTGCTATTGAAGCTTCTTAAGATATTAAGTAAAGATACGAAAAGATTAACAAAATCAAGATAAAGTGCTACTGCACCTTCGATTGGAGTTTCATAATTTCCGCGGATAATATTTTGCGTATCATAAAGAATGTAAAATGAAAATAATATTGCAGCTACTGCTGAAATAGCTAGATTAACTATACTGCTTTGGAAGAAAAGGTTTAGTAAAGATGCTGCTACAATAACGATTAATACTATAAATAAAGCTTTACCCATAACAGTAAAATCTTTTTTTGTATTCATAGCAAATACACTAAGTCCTGCAAAAGCAACTGTTGTTAAAGCAAAAGCTTGAGCGATGATAATTCCTCCAGCTGGTAGAGCTAAAACTGAAATAAGTAAAGGTGTAAGCGTTAAACCTGAGCAGAAAGTAAAACCAAAAAGTAAAACAAGATTTAATGGAGCTTCTCTTTTTTTCCATTGCAAAGCAAATAAAAGTCCGATTTCAACAGCAAAAAGGATCCAAAAAGTTACTTGTGATTGTATAAAAAATGATGCTAAAGCAAAAATTCCTACATACGCACCTACTGTTGCAGCTAATAATGAAGCAGCAAAAAGTTGATAAGTTTGTTTAATAAAAATACTTAATTCGCTTGAGCGTGTATTTTCAAATTCTTTTGATCTTGAGTAGTCTCTATCATAAAGACTCATAAAATTCTCCTTGCAAAATTGTTAGATTTTTTAAAATCTTGAGCGAAATCTAACATATTAGACTAAATAAAAAGTTAATTTATATAATATCTTATGCTTAAATGAAATCTTTGCTGAAATTTTGTTATAATTTCAAGATTTTAGTTTCAGGTTGGTTTTATGGAAAATCTTATTAGCGGTGCGATTAAGTTTATGCAAGAAGACTTTAAGGAGCATGAAGAACTTTTTGAAAGTCTAAAAAATAAGCAAAATCCCCATACTCTTTTTATAGGTTGTTCTGATTCTAGAGTAATTCCAAATTTGATCACTAATACGGGTCCAGGTGAGCTTTTTGTAATACGAAATATTGCAAATATAGTTCCACCTTATCGCGTTGGAGAAGATTACTTAGCGACAACTTCAGCAATAGAGTATGCTTTAAATTCATTGCATATTAAAAATATCGTCGTTTGTGGCCATAGTAATTGTGGAGGTTGCAATGCTCTTTATTATTCTGATGAAGAGTTAAATAAAATTCCTAACGTGAAAAAATGGCTTACTATGTTAGATCCGATAAAAAAAGATGTGATGATTTTTGCAAGAGACGATTTGGCTATGCGTTCATGGCTTACAGAAAAATTAAATTTAGTAAATTCTTTGCAAAATATACTTACTTATCCAGGCGTGCAAGAAGCTTTAGATGAAGGAAAAATAGAAGTACATGCTTGGTATTATATTATAGAGACAGGTGAAATTTATGAGTATGATTTTAAAGCAAAAATTTTTACTTTAATACAGGATAGGAAAGTTCAATGAAAAAAATTATTTTTAGTTTATGTTTTTTTATTTTATACCTTGGAGCACAAGAATTTAAATTTATTGATGCGAATATTAGTAAAGAGGATGAAGGAATTTATGCTTTAGTTGAAAAATATGTTGATCTTAACAATCAAATTAAAGAATTTAAGAAAAACAATGATGAAAATTCAAGCACTTTTAATGGTATTTTAAGTGAATTTGAAAAAGACAAAAAGACTATTTTAGCAAAAATACCCGATATGATAGTAGGACAAAAGATTAATGAAGAGGCAGTGGCTAGATTTTTAAAAGCAAAAGAAAAATTACTAGATGTTCAAAAAAAGAATATTAATAAGCCTTATATTTATACAGATGCCACTCTTAATCTAGTTTATTTTAATATTGTGGAAAGTTTTTATTCTTCTTTGTTTGAAGTGGAAAAACTTTTTAAAAATACAGCAAGTAGTGAAGATTTGATTGCTACTGTTGATAAGGCAATGGAAAATTTACAAAATTCTTCTAATGTTAATTTAGATAGTTTTAAAAGCAAAATTACAAATTCAGAAGAATTAGAAAAAATTACCCTAAAAGAAAGATATATCAGTAATGCTGTAGATTCTTATTCTGAAATTCTTAAGTATTTACGCTCAAATGCAGATTTGCTTGAAAGTAATTATATTTTTTCATTACTCGAGCTTCAAGTTTGGATAGATCGTATAAATGAGGCAATTGGGGTAAGTTTTGTTAATATCGGAAAAATAGTAATTTCTGCTTTGGTTTTAGTATTTTTTACATCTTTAAGACGTTTTTTTGCAAATATAGTATATTTTTTCCTTGTTCAGTTTTTTTATAGAAATAAAAATGATGTAGATGATATTAAAGTCATTTTTATTGAGAATATTAAAAAACCCGTAGGCTTCTTGTTGATTGTCTATGCTATTTCTCTTTGTCTTACTATAGCAACTTATCCTGCACCTTTGAGTGTAAATTTAAGTAATTTTTTTCATATAGTTTATGCAGTTTTAATTGCATGGCTTATTTTAAGAATGCTTGATGGTTATGGCGTGGTATTGGTTTCTAAACTTGCTCAAAAAAGTGGAAAAAAAGAAGTTGTAAATTTAATTATTAAAATTTTATATTTTGTCATTATTATTATAGCTTTATTATATATTCTTGCTCAACTTGGTTTTAATATTTCGGCTATTATTGCATCTTTGGGAATTGGTGGTTTAGCTGTTGCTTTAGCGGCGAAAGATATCATTGCAAATTTCTTTGCTTCTATACTCTTACTTTTTGATAATAGCTTTAATCAAGGAGATTGGGTAGAGGTTTCAGGCATAGAAGGAACAGTGGTTGAAACAGGACTTAGAAAAACTACTATTAGAACTTTTGATAATTGTCTTGTATTTTTACCAAATTCAACTATTATGGGAGCTAATATCAAAAATTGGAGTAAAAGACGCATGGGTCGCCATGTTAGAATGTATTTGGGTGTTGGTTATGATGCTACTCCTGAAAAACTAGAACAATGTGTAAAAGATTTAAGAGAATTTTTGCATACAAGTGATTTAGTAGCTCACGATGAGGATAGCGCATTAAAATATGGCGATCATACAACAAAATATCGTCAAAATCTTGTATCTATTAATGATTTAGAAGGCTATAAAAATGCTTGTTATGTGGCTTTAAGTGAATTTGCAGATAGTAGTATTAATATAGAGCTTTATTTTTATACCAAAGAAATAGGTGGAAAAGATTTTAGAGAAGCTAGACAAAGTTTAATGCTTGAGTTTATGCGTATAATTGAAAAAAATGGTTTAACCTTTGCTTTCCCAAGTCGTAGTATTTATATAGAAAATTTACCACCTCTTGATTTAAAAGCAAAGCTATAAAATAGCAAGGTTTTATCTTGCTATTTTTTAAACCGGCATAACGCGTATATTTGGACTTAATTCTTCTTGTAAAATTGTTTCAATAGCATAAAGTGTTGCGCCACTTCCACTAGAACAACCGCTACAAGCACCAAGATAACGAATATAAACATCAATTGCTGCACCTTCAGCCTTTTGTATATCAATCACTTCCAAATCTCCACCATCATTATGAAGCATAGGGCGAATTTCAGCATCTAAAACACTTTCAACTGCTTTTAATTGTCCCACTACGGTCATTTCATCAAAAGCCACATCGCTTTTCATTGTATTTTTGAGTTTTTCTCTATCTATTTCAGCTCTAGTTTCAGCTAAAATATCTACAAGGTAATAATCTCTTTTTTCATGTCCGCCTGGTTTGATACAGGATTTACAAAAAGCACCCGCTTTAGTATATTGTGTGATTTCTTCTACAGTATGCAAATCATTAAGTTTAATCACTTCTTTAATAGTTCCAAGACTTACCCTAGCGCACTCGCAAACTATAATTTGATCTTCAAAATCTTCAGGACTTATACCTTTATAATGCGCTGCTGCTTGTTTGATTACATCATAAGCCATAACCGAACAGTGCATTTTTTGAGGTGGAACAGCTGGAGTTTCTGGATTATCACGCATAGCAAATTCCACATCTAAATTTGTGATTTTTACTGCCTCATCTACAGTTTTTCCTATACAAAGATCCACCATAGTATCACTACTTGCTATAGCTGTACCACAACCAAAACTTTTAAATTTTGCATCGATAATTTTATCAGTTTTTTCATCTACAAGCCAAAAAAGTCTTACCGCATCGCCGCAACTTTCTGCGCCAAAATCAGCTACGATCAATTTTGCATTGCGTGCTTTAGCATCTTCTTCACTAAATTCTCCCATATGTTGAGGATTATTCATTCTATCTTGAACTTTTTGTGAATACTCATCCCAAATGGATCCACCAATTAAACTATTTTTTCCCATTTTTCATCCTTATTTGTAATTATTTGGATTATAAGCATAAGTGCAAGAAATTGCTCTTAATCTCTGTGTTGCATTTTTAATTTGTTTTGCTGCATAATCAATTTCTTCTTCAGTGTTAAAACGTGACAAAGAAAGCCTTAAAGCTGTATGCGCTAAATCATGCTCCGCACCGATAGCTTCCATAATAGGATTGCTTTCTAAAGCTTCACTTGCACAGGCTGAGCCCGTACTTGCAGCTATACCATTTTTATTTAAATCCCAAAGCATTGCTTCGCCTTCAACACCTTTAATACTTGCTAAGATTGTATTAGGCACACGGTGTTCCCTTTTTCCAACCACTGTTGTATCAGGCAAGGCTAAAATTTGATCTTCGAGTTTATCTCTTAAACGGCGTATATGAGAATCTTCAAAATCAAGCATAGTATTTGCAATACGCAAAGCCTCGCCCATAGCCACTATGTAAGGTACATTTAAAGTTCCACTTCTACGACCACCCATGTGTTCTCCACCGTGTAAAAGTGGAGTAAGTTTAAGTCCTTTTTTTATAAAAAGTCCACCCACGCCCTTTGGTCCATGAAATTTATGTGCTGAAAATGAAGCAAAATCAACTCCTACTTGAGTTAAATTAACCTTTATTTTACCTACTGCTTGAGTAGCATCTGTATGAAAAAGAGCACCAAATTCATGCGCAAGTTCTGCCATTGCTTTAATATCAAAAATCATACCTGTTTCATTATTTGCCCACATAACACTTACAAGCGCTGTTTTATCGCTAATCACTTTACGCAAATCTTCTACAGTAGAAACCCCTTCTTCATTTACAGGAAGTTCTATGACTTTTACTCCAAGACTTTTTAAAAAATAAGCAGCAGCAGTAACAGCAGGGTGTTCTACACTAGAAATAATCACTTCATTGCGTTCTTTATCTAAAATATGATCAAAATACACACCCTTAAGCACCCAGTTAATGCTTTCTGTCGCACAGGAAGTTACAACTATATCATCTAAGTCATTTGCTCCAAGTCCTGCATAAAGTTTATCCAAAGCTTCTCTTAAGGCAGGATGTGTTGCGCTACCATATTGATGAAGGCTATTTGGATTTCCATACATATCCTTTAAAAAAGGTAGCATCAACTCATAAGCATTAGGATCAAGCATTGTCGTTGCGTTGTTATCTAAATATACTTTCACTTTAAAATCCTTAATTTATCCTTAATTTTAATTAGGATATTTTTTATCTTTATTTGAAAACGGATAATAACAAAAATTTATAAAAATTAGGTTAAAAATTATAACAAAAATAAAATGCTAAAGTAAAATTTTAAAGTGAAATATTTTGTGAATTTTATATAGCAAAAATGAGAAATACTATTTCTTAAATTTTTCTTCGTAATACTTTACTATTTTTGAATCTTCTTTGGCTGTATGTTTAAAGATAAAATCTTGAACAACGAGATTTAATTTTTCGGTCATTATATTTACAAATTTAGCTTCACTGATGATAATTTCTTCAATTTCTAAGATAATTTTTCTGTGAATTCTTGTATGATGGTTGATATAAGGATATTCTATTTTTCTCATAAAGGCTTCTTCATCTGAAAAATGTCTATTGATCATTATCAACAACTCTCTTAAGACAATTTTTAATTCTTTTGTTCCAACATGACATTGGTTCATTAAAGAGAGTTTTTTAGAAATTTCAAAAAGTTCTTTATGTTGATGATCTAAAATATCATTATTCATTGAAATAATTTTTTCATTATAAATCATGGTTTTGAGTACTTTTATATTTATATTTTTCGAGAGCGGATTATAATGCTATAATACTTAAAATTTTATTAATTAATTATATAAAAATTATTATTATTAAAGTATTTATAATTTATATATTTTTTAAAAAATTATTTTAAACCATCACAGACATATAAGAGTTTAAAATTTTATTTATATTTGCTTGTTTTTGACGACGATCTAAAAAATTTTCTATAGAGCTAGAACGTAGTTGATTTGCTTCTTCTAATCTTTGCGTATCTTGACTTTGGTTTTGATATTGTTTTTTAAGAGCATCAAAATCATTGCGATTTTGATCGATATAAATTTGAAATATTGAACTTGAATTTGCAAATTCTCTTAAATCCATATCTTTTTGGTAGTTAATATATTGTTGAAAAAATACAGATAGTTTATCTTGAGTACTTGTTTTTTTATCTACGCCATTCACATAAAGATAAAGATCAAAACTCATCTTTTTTTCATTTTCTTTTTTGATGTAATCTTCTATATCTGTTTCACCCTTGAGAATTTTTTGTAAATTTTGATGAGAGCTTAGTTCTAAAGTGGCAGGTTTCATAAAAAAGTTAAATTCTTGTTCGTTTTGAGTTTTTATATCATGGTAGATAAAATTCATTAAAAGACCAGATTTTGATACTTCTGCATTTTTAGTTAAATAAGGTTTTAAAATTTCATTAGAAGAAGTATTTTCTATGGCTTTATCAAAATGAAAATTAGTTATTTTATTATCCAACATTAAAGTATTTAAATTTGCGATATTGCTTAATGCCAAATCAATTTCTTCTTGATTGTTGTAAATTCTTGAAATTTGGCCTAAAAATTCTCCATTATCTGTTGAAAAACCTGATGATAGTTTTGAAATAAGATCGCGACTTAAATAAGCATTATCATCTTGTAAAAATTCTGAATTTATAGATTTTAATGAACTATGATAGCTATTTAAAAGATAAGGTAGATCAATTTTATTGTAGTTTAAATTTTCATCTTGTTTTGCGAGTTCTTTTGCTATGCTTCTAACACTTTTAATGTTGATATCATAAGATTCTGGTATATTTGCAATTTTATTTAAATCTTTATCAAAAAAACCTTCTTCATTGATTCTAAATCCAAATTCACTAGCATAAGTGGTATTATTAAAAATATAACTTAATTGTTCTAAGCTATTTTCATTTCCTTTTTGATCTAAGGCTTTGCTATCTTTAATCAAATTTAGAGCAGAGCTATTCTGCAAAGGATTAGATAAGGTTAAATTTTGATATGGATTTGCCGAATTTATAGTCATTTTAAATCTTTCCAAAATATTGCTGATTTTTTTATAAGCAAAATGTGTGCCAAGTTTTTTAAAAATTAAATTCAGTCAAAAATTAGAAAAAATTTGATAGTATTTATCTTTTCTTTTAAAGTTTGAAAATAAAAATTTATCTAAATAAAGGAAAGCGTATGCCAAAGATGAAAAGCGTTAAAAGCGCAGTTAAACGCTTCAAAGTAGGTAAAAATAAAATCAAAAGAGGCTCAGCTTTTAGAAGTCATATTTTGACTAAAAAACCTGCAAAAAGAATGCGTGATCTTCGCACAGCTAAATATGTGCATAGCACAAATGTAAAAGCTGTTGAAAAAATGCTAGGAATTTAAGTTTTTGACTAAAAGTCATTCAAACTCCCCTCTGAGATAAAATTTCAAGGGCAAGCTCCAAATTTGGACGCCACTTTATGAAAGGAAATAAAAATGGCAAGAGTAAAAACAGGTGTTGTTAGACGCCGCAGACATAAAAAAGTTTTAAAATTAGCGCGTGGTTTTTATAGTGGACGACGCAAACATTTTAGAAAAGCAAAAGAACAATTAGAAAGAAGTCTAGTCTATGCTTATCGTGATAGACGCCGTAAAAAAAGAGACTTCCGCCGTCTTTGGATTGTGCGTATCAATGCTGCTTGCAGACTCAATGATTTAAGTTATTCAAGATTTATCAATGGTCTTAAAAAAGCAGGTATTGAACTTGATAGAAAAATTCTAGCAGATTTAGCTATGAATGATGCTGCTGCTTTTGCAAAAATTGCAGAGGCCGCAAAAAAAGCACTTTAATTTTTAGTGTAAGAATTTCAAGATTTTTGATTCTTGAAATTCTTAATTTTTTAGTATTAATTTAATTTAACTAGAACATCTTCATAACATTTGAGTTGATTTAAGATTATTTTATTAATCTCATTTGTCATTTCTAGTTTTTGACCTTTTATATTAAGATAATAGTATTTAAAATCACTGTATTTTTGTATGAAAGTTTTTAAATATCTAAGTTTGAAATCATTAAAATTTTCAACTTCATAAAAAAATATTGCCACTAAACTTTTTGCAATTCCCGCTCCATAAATTTCTCCAAAACTAGAAAAACCAACTATAGGAAAATCATTAAAATGGATTTGATTTAAATGTTCTTTGTTGTGAAGTCTTCTTAAGATACAATCGTTAAAAATTGCTCCTAGTGATTTTGGTTTATTAAGAGAAAATTTTTCATAATCTTTTTTATAGCTTCAATAAAATTTGTTTTTTTAAGCAAGCATAATTCTTGAGCGCTTTCTATATCACAATAACTAAATAATGTTTTATTTGAGTTGATTTCCATAGGGGAAATAAGATAGTCTTCTCCAATTTTTAAAGTAAAAGTATATTCTTGCATTTTATTTTTAAGTTCTTCAAAAGTACAGTTAAAATAATTACATAAAGCTTCAACCGCGTTGATGGATTGAAAGGTTTTTTATTAATCAATTCGCGTACGGTTTTATCATATAAGCTTACATCAAGTATGGTAAAGGTAATGTTGCTTTTGAGGATTGAAATTTTGAGACTTCATTAAATTAAAACGGTATTTAGGTTTAAATTGAACATGTATGCTTAAAGCTTGATTTTTAATATTTCTCCGTTATAAAATATAAATGCTCCGCTAAAGTCCATGTTTCCGCTAGACCCACCCCCTACTAAAGCACAAGGATAGGGGTTGTGTTTGTATAAAAGTTCTAAAAGAGAACTTTCGCTTTGACTTAAACCATCATAAATTAAATAATGCAAAGTATTTATGCAGTGTGCTTCAAAAGGTATATTTATAAATAAAACTTCTTTTTCTATCAGTTTTTTTCTTTCTGTATAATCTTTTATATCACTAAAAAGCTTGATTTTATTTGTGCAAAGATTTTCTATCATATCTTCACTAAAAAGTATCAAGCTTATTCCTTGGATATTTTGTTTATAAGGACTGTTTTCAATGTTTGAGTTAGAATCAAGGTTGCACAATAAATCAGTAGCACTGCTTAAGATGATATCACATTGCTCATTTATAGAATTTTGAATCTTATTTCCTATGATCGCTAGATTAAGTTGATTGACGCAAAGCCTATAATTAATTTTGGCTTGATGTTTATTGTTTTTAATTTTTCTTCAAGTTCATTTTATTGAAGATATAGAGCTTCTAAAACTTTTTTACTTCTTCTTTTTTTGTTGAGCTTTTATTTTTAAAATTAAAAAAACATCAATTTAACTCCATTAAAACTATTTTTTAATTACTAGTTAACTAAATCAAGACACCATAAATTAGGCATTTATTTGTAATTTTTATTATACCTTAAGTCATAAAAAATGCAATAAGTAAATTAAAATTTAGATATAATTGCAAATTATAATAATATTAATTAAGGATAAATTAAATATGATTGGAGATATGAATGAGCTTTTATTAAAAAGCGTTGAAGTATTGCCACCTTTACCCGATACTGTAAGTAAGTTAAGAAAATATGTGAGCGAGGCTAATTCAAATATAGAAACTATGAAAGTTGCTGAAATCATTTCAAGTGATCCATTGATGACGGCTAAGCTTTTGCAATTAGCAAATTCTCCTTATTATGGTTTTACAAGGGAAATTACAACCATAAATCAAGTGATTACTTTATTAGGCATTGGTAATATTATCAATATAGTTACGGCTGATTCCATTAGAGATAGTTTTAAAATAGACGTTTCACCTTATGGTTTAAATACTCAAAATTTTTTAAAAACGTGCAATGAAGAGGCAACTTTTATCGCAAATTGGCTTAATGATGAAGATAAAAAACTTTCTCATCTTTTAGTTCCTTGTGCAATGCTTTTAAGGCTTGGTATTGTTATTTTTTCAAATTTTCTTATACAAAATCATAAGGATAAGGATTTTTTAGCTTTTTTAAATAAAAATGAAAATCTTGCTTTAGCGGAGAATGAATTTTTAGGCGTAGATCATATTTCTTTTTTGGGATTTTTATTACATCGTTGGAATTTCGATGATGTTTTGATTGAAAGCATATGTTTTGTTCGCACTCCTCATGCTGCTCGTGAAGAAGTGAAAAAATCCGCTTATGCTTTAGCAATAACAGATCATCTTTTTGCTCCGCATGATGGCTCTTCTCCATTTAACGTAAAAGCTGCAGTTGCTTTACTTGAAGAGGCAAAAACTCAAGGAATTAATTTTGATTTAAACAATCTTTTATCTAAGCTTCCTAGCAAAGCTAAGGAAAATTTAAACAAAGAAGATTAAAGAGCCTTTTTAAGGCTCTAAATTGTAGTGATGAAAAGTTTAATCTTGCCACCTAATGAATTTTTAGATCACTATATTTTAAACGCTGAATTTCATCGTTTTGCTGGAATTTCAAAAAATGCTTATAAATTTTGGAAAAATGCAGAAATAGGTAGATATCAAGGAACAAGAATTATATTTTTGCATAGAAATTGCATTTTAGAAAAACATCAGCAAGCTTTAAGGCAATGTAGTGGTTTAAATGGTTTTGTATTGGCAAGTGCTTTTTGTTCTTTTACTGGATTAGCTCCCTCTCATTTAGTGGAAAAAAATAATTCTTCTATTTATAAACTTTTAGAGCTTAAGGAAATTTGTGGGATTAAATTTGTTAATTTAAAAAAATTTTATGATTTTTTAGGGCTAAATTATCATCAGCATATTTATATAGAAAAATGCCATTTTTTTAGCCCAGCTCCTTTTGAAAAGCGTATTAAAATCACTGAGAGTATGTGCGTTGGGTATTATTAAGATAAGAAAAAATAAATGCACATAGCAAAGCTATAATAGCCAAAAAGAAAACATAAAGTCCCAAAGAAAAACGCCAAAAATTACTTAAATTATTTAAGGCAAAACTATGCAAGAAAAAAGCAAGTTGCGGAGTTAAACCTCCAGCTATAGCATAAGCAATATTATATGAAAAAGAAAGTCCTGAAAATTTAATTTTTGCATCAAATACTTCACTCATTATTAAAGGGCAAAAATTCATCACTCCGCTAAAAAAACATACAAGTAAATATAAGCAAGCTACTAGGTTAAAATCAGCATTTTGTCTATATAAAGTATTAAAATAAAGCAAGCTTGCAATTCCAAAAAAAACACTAAAAAATACACAAGATTTAATAACGCCTATTTTATCCGCTAAAATTCCACTTATAATACACCCTAGGCAAATAAGCAAAATTCCACCTATTTGAAGATAGGTTTGTATAGAAGTATTAATTTGAAGTATTTTTGCCATATAACTAGGCATAAGCAAAATCATTACAACAATACAACCTGTCAAAACCCAAGTAATCATCATAGAAAGAACAATTCCCATTTTAGCTTTTTTAAACACTTCTTTTAAAGGAAATTTTTCTAAAGCCTTGTCTTTTTTCATTTGTTCAAAAACAGGAGTTTCTCTTAAAAATTTTCTCAAATAAGCAGAAATAATCCCGAAAATTCCACCTAAAAAGAATGGAATTCTCCAAGCCCATTCATGAAGTTCTTCTTGGGTATAAATTTTATTCATAATTAAAAAAACTAAACTACCTAATAAAATTCCACCTACAACCGAAGCGGTTAAAATTCCCAAATAAGTTCTTTTTTGACCTTGTGGTGCGTGTTCGTATACAAAAACCCAAGCTCCAGGAAGTTCCCCGCCTATAGCAATGCCTTGACAAATGCGTATAAAAACTAAAAGCACAATACAAAGAAAACCTATGCTTTCATAATTTGGAATAAAAGCTAGAGTAAAAGTTGGAATAACCATTAACAAAATACTAATCATAAACATTCTTTTGCGTCCAAATTTATCTCCAAAATGTGCCAGTATCACACCCCCTAAGGGACGCGCTAAATATCCAGCCGCAAATATTCCATAAGTATTAAACATTTGCCAAAAACTACTTAAATCTTTTGGAAAAAAGTTTGTTGAAATATAATTTGCAAAAAATACAAAAATAATAAAATCATAAAATTCTAAAGTTCCACCTAATGATGAAAGTCCTAAAACTTTTATATCTTTTTGGTTAAGGGTTTTGCTCATTCTTAATCCATCTCATAAAAATCATCATCATTGTTATCATCATCGTATTCATAATCATCATCATCGTAATTATAATTTTTATGGTGATTTTGTGGATATTCTTCATCTTCGTTTTCATAATCATCGTAATTTAAATCTTCTTCATCTTCATAAGCCATTGTTTTCTCCTTAAATAAAAATACAAAGCTTATTTTATCTTAAATTTGTTTGGTTTTGCTATAATTTTTATAATTTTTTAAAAGGTGAATTTATGAAATTAAGTCATTTAGATGAAAAAAATCATCCTAAAATGGTAGATGTAAGCGATAAAAATATTACTTCAAGAATAGCCACAGCTAGTGGTATGATATATATGAGTCAAGAAGCTTTTGATGTAATTAAAAACAATACCGCAAAAAAAGGTCCTGTTCTTCAAACAGCTATTATTGCGGCTATAATGGGGGCTAAAAAAACAAGTGAAATTATTCCTATGTGCCATCCTTTAATGCTTTCTAAAGTCGAAACTGATATTGTGGAATTTGTTAAAGAATGTGCATTTAAGCTTATTGTAACAGTTAAGTGTGAAGGTAAAACAGGGGTTGAAATGGAAGCTTTAAGTGGGGTTAGTATAGGACTTTTAACTATATATGATATGATTAAGGCTATAGATAAATCAATGAGGATTACGGATATATTGCTTGAAAGCAAAGAAGGAGGCAAAAGTGGTAAATTTGTGCGATCTTAAAAAAGAACCCCAGATCAATTATCCTACTTTTTGGGATTATAAGGTGATTTTTGAGGTGCATATTAAGGCAAGTGAAATTTTTGAAGAAATTTTAGGTCAAAGAGAATATAAATTTGAACATTCGAATTCAAGTGCGAGTGGAAAATATCAAAGTTATTTATTAAATGTTTATGTTGATAGCAAAAAAGATCGTTTGGATATATTTGATAAATTAAAAGTTAAAGCAAAATTTGTACTTTAAGAAAGAAGGAAAAATGAAAAATACTTTAATTATTTTTGAAAATTCTTTATCAAATCTCGGTAAAGATGAAGCAAGTGATTTACTCGAAGACTTGAGTTTTAATCTTGCGTATAAGCAAATTTCACATAATCCTCATGAAACAAAAAAAGTTTTAAATTCTCTTTTGGTTGAATTTTTAACTATTTTGAAAAAACTTGATTTTTTTGATGATGAAAATGTTACAAAGGTTATCAAAGCTTTGGTTAAGGCGAGTATTGTAGATGCTCAAAATTCACTTTATGAGTATATTAGCGAAGCTGAATTATTAAACAAACAGATTGAAAATCAAAAGAATTTGATTAAAAATCAAATCAGCGATAATTTTTTTGAATTCGAGAATATTTTACAAGAATGTTCTTTTTGCGATGAATTTAGTGGCGGTTTAAATGATGCTATTTTATTTGATATAGAAATGCTTGGAATTTTAAAAGAAACCGCTGAAAGTGCTTTTTTAACTACATTAGAAAAGGCTGAAGATATAGAACTTACAAGTAGTGAAATAGCTAAAAATCTCGTATATAATGCCATTTGTGAAGCTCATTTTGAAAAAGAAAGAATTTTAAAAATTTCAAGTATTATTTTAAATACCGCTTTTGAAATAGCTAATGAATCTATGGCTTATGCAAAAGATCTTTGTTTAGGCGTGATTAAAGGCACAAGGGATGGTATTGTTTTGGCAATGGAAAAATTTAAAGCTTCATTAACTTATGCAAATTTTGAAGAAGATGTTAGTTTAAAAAGCAAAGAACTAATAGGTATAGAAGATGATTTTATTGCTCTTTTAAAAAAAGAGATTCAATTGCAAAATGATCCTTGTAAGAGTATAGTTGAGAATTTGCTAGAACATGAGCTTGATAATCTTTTTGCTAAATTTAGACGTCTTGCAGGTGAAAGTAGAGAGCAACTAATATTAGTTTTAAATGATATTAAGAAAAATCCAAAGATTAATGATTTTAACAAACTTACTCAAAGAAAATTAAATCGTTTTAAACAAGAAATTTTTGAATTAGAAAAAATTGCTAGTGAAAAATACAAAGATTTAAATTCCAAAAAAGCTAAAAAGCTTGGTGTAAGACTTTGGGAAAAAGCAAAAAAATTCGTTAAAAAATAATATCCCATTTTTGGGATATTAAATATCTATTTCTATACCTACAGGTGCGTGATCAGAGCCAAAAATATCATCTCTTATGAAAGCGTTTTTAAGTTTATCTTTTAAACCCTTTGAAATGAAAAAATAATCAATCCTCCAGCCTACATTTCTTTCTCTTGCTTTCATTCTATAGCTCCACCACGAGTATTTTTCTTTGATTTCACCATTAATTTCTCTAAAAGTATCTATAAAACCAAGTTTTAGCAAATCATCAATCCAAGCTCTTTCTATAGGTAAAAAACCTGAAGTGTTGGCATTGGCTTTTGGATGAGTAAGATCGATTTCTTTATGAGCGGTATTGACATCACCGCAAATGATAATTTCAAATCCCTCCTTTAAAAGCTTATCCAAATATACTAAAAAATCTGCATAAAATTTCATCTTAAAATTTAAACGCTCTTCATCTTTTTGACCATTTGGAAAATAGATATTAAAAAGTGCAATATTTTTAAAGCGGTGTTCTAAAACCCTACCTTCTTCATCATCAAAAAATTCGCATTTTTTTACTTCGCTATTAAAATTACAAAGACTCATTACCCCAGAATACCCCGCTCTTTTAGCAGAATTAAAATACATGTGTTTAAAAGGATATTCATAAATTTTTTTAGGAAATTTATCTTCATGTGCTTTGATTTCTTGAAAACCTATAAAATCAATTTGTTCTTGTGCTATCCAATCAAGTGCATTTTTATCACAAATAGCTCTTAAGCCATTGACATTCCATGAAAGTAGTTTCATTATTTTCCTTAAAATTTTCATTAAAAGTGTAAATCATAACATAAAAAGATTTAAAACTACAATCTATTTAAAAAAATTCAATAAAATTAAAAGCTTAAATTTGGAGGTGGGATTTATATGCTTAGATTAACTTGGCTTCAGTTTACTTTTTTTAATTCTTTGATGATTGCAATATTAAATTTTAATTTATTTTATTTTGTGTATGAAAAAAATACACAAAACTGGTTTATAACTTTTGTTTTTATTGTGGCCTATTTTGCCCTTGTTCACGTGATTTGCTCTTTGCTTTTTATAAAGTTTTTTACTAAATTTTTTTCTATATTATTTATAATATCATCTTTTTTAAGTGTTTACTTTATTAGTTTTTATGGGGTGCTTATAGATTCTGATATGATACAAAATGTTGTTCAAACAGATATCAAAGAAGTAAAAGATTTGTTAAATTTAAAATTAATCTTATTTGTTGTTTTGGCTTTATTGTTGGTTTTTTATGTTGTTAAAGTAAAAATTGATTATTATGGTAGTTTTAAATCCCATCTAAAAATTAAAATTATCAATATAATATCAGGTTTGATTGTTGTTTGTGCGGTTTTAATCCCTTTAAGTAAAACTTTCTTGCCTTTTTTTAGAAACTATAATGAAATAAGAATGTATAATACTCCTTTTTATCAAATTTATTCCGTATATTGCTATTATGTTCGTTTTGTAAAAACTAAGCCAGAATTTAAAACTATAGCTAATGATGCTTATAGAGAAAACAATCACACTAAAAAACTTTTAGTTTTGGTGGTGGGTGAAACCGCTAGAGCGGCAAATTACTCTTTGGGTGGATATACTAAAAATGATACCAATTTTTATACCAAAAAAGATAATGTAGTCTTTTTTGATAATTTTTCATCATGTGGAACAGCAACAGCGGTAAGTTTGCCTTGTATGTTTTCTATTTCTAAGCGTGAAAATTATTCAAGTTCAGAATTTCAAGAAAATGCGATGGATGTGCTTTATAAAACAGGTGTAGATACTGCATGGTTTGATAATAATTCTGGTGGTTGTAAAGGGGTTTGTGATAGATTAGCTTATAAGCAAAAGCTTTCTAGTGATTTGGATGAAAATTTACTCGCTCCTTTTAAAGAAAAATTAAATCATTTAAGTGATCAAAATATAATAGTTCTTCATTTGCAAGGTTCTCATGGGCCAACTTATTATAAACGCTATCCAAGTGAATTTAAAAAATTCACTCCAACTTGTGATACTAATGAGCTTTCAAAATGTGATAGCGAGGCTTTAATCAACACTTATGACAATACTTTACTTTATACAGATTATCTTTTAAGCGAGATTATAAAACTATTAAAAGAGCAAAAAAGCTATGAAAGTTCTTTGTTTTATCTTTCAGATCATGGTGAAAGTTTGGGTGAAAATAATATTTATCTTCATGGTATGCCTTATGCTATAGCGCCAAGTTATCAAACCCGTATTCCTGCTATTTTTTGGAGCAATGATGAAAAATTAATGAATTTAGCTAAAGAGCATAAAGGTTTAAAACTTTCTCAAGATAATCTTTTTAGTACTCTTTTAGGATATTTTGATGTAAAAACAAGTGTTTATGAGCCAGAATATGATTTATTAAATCCTAAACTTAAGGCAAATCCATGAAGCCTAAATATCATTTTTTAAATAATGCAAGATATGCTTTAGAAGGGATTTTTGCTTTATTTAAAAATGAAATGGCATTTAGAATTGAACTTTGTATTATTATCCCTGCGATAGTTTTTAGTTTTTTCTTAAAAGTTAGTTTTTTGGAGCATTTATTATTGGTAAGTGTTTTAATGCTTATTTTAATTATAGAGGCTTTAAATTCGGCTATTGAAGCTTGTGTTGATTTGATTACAAATGAATGGCATGAAAAGGCAAAAATTGCTAAAGATTGTGCGAGTACGGCAGTGTTTTTTAGTGTGCTTTTAGCTCTTTTTGTTTGGAGTTTTATTTTATATAGCATTTACTTATGAAATTTGAAAAATTAATACAAGAAATTTTGGGAAAAAAGCGTTTTGAATTGTTAAAATTTTTATGCGAAAATGCCGATGAAAATGGTTTTATTATGATTAAAATCAGTGAGCTTGAAGAAAAATTAAACCAAAGCAAGCCCACTATCATCGCTACTTTTAAATTTTTAGAAGAAAAAAAGCTTTTTAAGCGTCTTAAAAATGGATTTTATCAGCTAAAAATATAGGAGATAAAATGAAACTTAAAAATCCTTTAGATATGCATTTGCATTTAAGAGATAATCAAATGTTAGAACTTATTGCACCTTTGAGTGCAAGAGATTTTTGTGCAGCTGTGATTATGCCAAATTTAATCCCTCCACTTTGCAATTTAGAAGATCTAAAAGCTTATAAAATGCGTATCATTAAGGCTTGTAAAGATGAAAATTTCACTCCTTTAATGACACTTTTTTTTGAAAATTATGATGAGAAATTTCTTTACAGTGCTAAAGATGAAATTTTTGGCATTAAGCTTTATCCAGCAGGAATTACAACAAATTCAAATGGCGGAGTTTCAAGTTTTGATATAGAGTATTTAAAACCTACTTTAGAGGCTATGAGTGATTTAAATATTCCTTTGCTAGTGCATGGAGAAACCAATGATTTTGTAATGGACAGGGAAAGTAATTTTGCTAAAATTTATGAAAAATTAGCCAAACATTTTCCACGACTTAAGATTGTTATGGAGCATATTACCACTAAAACTTTATGTGAACTTTTAAAAGATTATGAAAATTTATACGCGACAATCACTTTACATCATTTAATCATCACTTTAGATGATGTTATCGGAGGTAAAATGAATCCTCATCTTTTTTGTAAGCCTATAGCCAAGCGTTACGAAGATAAAGAAGCCCTTTGCGAACTTGCTTTTAGTGGTTATGAAAAAGTTATGTTTGGAAGTGATAGTGCGCCTCACCCAAGAGATACTAAAGAGTGTTGTGGTTGTGCCGCAGGTGTATTTAGCGCCCCAGTGATTTTACCTGTGTTGGCTGAATTATTTAGGCAAAATAGTTCTGAAGAAAATTTGCAAAAATTTTTAAGCGATAATGCTTGTAAAATTTATGATTTAAAATTTAAAGAAGATAAAATTTTAACTTTAGAAGAAAAAGAATGGCAAGTGCCAAATGTTTATGAAGATAAATACAATCAAGTCGTGCCTTATATGGCTGGAGAAATTTTAAAATTTCAATTAAAACATTGATTTCCCACCTTAAAGGTGGAAAATTTAAGCTTTATTTACAAGAGCATCTCTGATATCTATAACAAGATAGATTACAAAAAAACTTAAAAATAAAGCAATAAAACTGACTATCAGCGATAATAAACCAGCTAAAAATCCAATGCTAAACATCATAAAAAGAGAATAAAGCAAAGCTACAACAAAACTTATCGCTGCAATTGCATCAAGAATCAAGCGTCCAAATTTGATGATTAAATTTTTAACCATTAAAAACTCCTTTGAAATAATGAGTGAAATTGTAATAAATATCAGCTTAATATTTTTATAAGTTATTTATAATTAAAAGTTTTATTTTAGATTCTATAGTTTCAATAATATCATTTTCAACAAAAGAACTTACAGCTTCTTTAGAAGTTGTGATTTTGTTCATGCTTAAATGCCATAGAGCATTTTCTATAGCCTCTTCTTTTGTTCTTTGGACTTTGCGTGTTTCATCAAAAACAATCTTATGAAAAAATATATTTTTTTCTAGTAAATAATTTTCTAAATCTTTTTTATAAAAACCTTTAAATTCAGTATTAAAATATTTAAAAATCGGATCTAAAAAATCACTTTTTCTATAATCAGCCCAACCAAGATAAATTTTTATTTTGGCTAGATTTAAGAAATTTGTATAATCTTTTTCATTTTGTAAAGCAGGAGACATACTTAAAAAGGCTAAGTCAAATTTTGCGTTATTATTTTTATAAAAGCTTTCAAAGTCTAAATTCAGGGTTTTTAAATTTGATATGGTATGAGTTTTTACATCTTCTTGTAAAATTTCAAGCATAGTATTTGCACTATCTAGGGCTAAAATTTCTTTAGCTTCTTTAGCTAAGTGTAAAGTCCAAACCCCAGTTCCACATCCTATATCTATAATACTTTTATCTTGAAAGGAAATCTTTAAATTTTGTAAATATTCAAAAGTTTGTTTTTGTATAGTGTTTAAAGTGTTTTGATATCTTGCGTAAGTTTTAGCCTTTTTATCCCATAAATTCATATATTTTCCTTTATAAAATATACAAAATCATAGCATAAATTTTTAAAATTCAAGCCCTTTTTTTGGGCTCGAATGAC
>NZ_RYYA01000007.1:20370-102215 GCF_004378835.1 Campylobacter sp. CH246 | reverse complement strand
TTGTTATCACCATTGAGTTTATATGCATTTAGAACAGGAGAATGGTCTACCGAAGGATCTAATAAAGCTTCGTTGGTGGCTGCAAAAATTTTATCTTTATTATCAAAAACAAAGGTATTGCCTGGAGTTCTAGCGATTTGATCTTGTAAACTAGTTAATAAAATATCAATTCCTAAAACACCAATAAATTTACCATCCTTATAAAGAGCTTTAGAGTAAGTAATGCAGTATTCATTACTAACAGCATCAATATAAGCTGGGGTTATATAGATTTGATTACTATTTCTAGCTTCTTTATACCATTCCCTAGTAGTTGCATTATAGTTGTTGGCTTTTCCATTTATAGTTATATTAGTATTTTTTTTCTCGCTTAGATCACTACTTATGATATTTTCACCATTATCTAAACCAATATAAACAGCAAGCAAATTTCCACTATTGCGGTAGTATTTTAATATGGCCCCTACATTATTAACTATGTTATCTTGAGAATTTAGTGCTTCATAGGGTAATTTTAATATATCTTTTTCAAGAGTATTAAGCAAAGATATATTTCTGGATCTAAAATCCTCTATAGAAATTTGTGTTGCTTTAAGAAGTTCTGTTTCAGTATAAAGCGTACTTTGATACAAAGAATCTTTTGTAAAGTAAAAGCTAATGATGCTCAAAATACTTAAAGCAAAAATTGCAATTGAATTTGCAATAACAGAAAGTTTTATTTTGATATTATTCATATTTTTCCTTTTAAATTTAATTAATTTTTGTAAAAGAACTTTTAACATTAATTTTATAAAATATAAAATAATGCTAAATTTTCTTAAGAATTATAAATTAAAAAATCTAAATTTTTACTTAAATATAAAAGTGATAAAAAATTTCATTTAATAAATATTAAATTAATTTATATTTATTATTTTTATTTAAATAAATATCGCTTCGAAAATTCTATGTATTAAGCTTAATATCGTTATAATTTAAAAAATTTATATCGAAGGAAATATTTTGAAAAAAATTCTATTATTTATTTTATCTTTAGGGATATTTTATACTTTCACACAAGCTAAAAATTTAGAGCAAGAACAAAATACTAGTAGCAATTTAGTTAGTGTCAGTATAGCACCTCAAGCATTTTTTGTTAAAAAAATAGCTGCAAATACTCTAGATGTCAATGTTATTTTACCCCCAAATAGCAATGAGCATAATTTTGAATTTAAACCAAACACCATGAAAAAACTTGAAAAAAGTGATATTTATTTCACTATAGGCTTAGAATTTGAAAAAGTTTTTACGGATAAATTTAAACAAAATTTTTCAAAACTTCAAGTTGTAAATATGCAAAAAAACATAGCTTTGATTCAAACTCATGATACACACGAACACTCTCATGAGCATGAACACCACGAACATGAGCATTTTGATCCTCATACTTGGCTAGATCCTATTTTAGTCCAAACTATGGCTTTAAATATTTATGACACCTTGATTCAAAAATATCCACAAAATGAAAATTTATATAAAGAAAATTTAGATAAATTTTTAGCAGAATTAGATAGTTTAAATTTACAAATTGCCTCAAAATTAGAAAAATTAAAAAATAGAGAATTTGTAGTTTATCATCCTTCTTGGACATATTTTGCAAAACGCTATAATCTTACGCAAATTCCTGTAGAAATTTTAGGTAAGGAACCAAAAAGTAAAGATTTGCAAAAACTTATCACTCTAATGAAAGATAAAAATTTAAAAGTCATTTTTGTTCAAAATGGTTTCCCTGAAAATGCAGCAAAAACACTTGCCAAAGAATGTGATGCAAAAATTTACAAAATAGATCATTTATCTTATGATTGGGAAAATGAGCTTTTAAAAACTGCTGATGCCTTTTCTCATAATTTATAATCAGGTTTTTTGATGCTTTTTTTTGAAATTTCTAATCTAAACTACACTTATGATAATGAAATCATCTTAAAAAACATCAATCTTAGCTATGACAATAAAGACTTTCTCTCTATCATAGGTCCAAATGGTGCAGGAAAATCAACACTCGTAAAACTTATCTTAGGACTTTTAAAATCCAAAAATGAAATCCATTTCAAAGCTCTTCAAAGAAAAGAAATAGGCTATGTTCCTCAACACACTCTAGCCAATCCTAATTTTTGTCCAAGAGTACTTGAAATCGTTCTTATGGGACTTGTAAGTAAAAAAATTTTTGGTTTTTATGAGAAAAAAGATAAAGAAAAAGCTATGCAAGCTTTAAAAAGTGTAGGAATGGAAAAATTTTGGAACAAAACAATTGATTCTCTAAGCGGAGGACAAAGACAACGTGTTTTTATCGCAAGAGCCTTAGCTAGTGAATGTAAGATGCTTATTTTAGATGAACCTACCGCAAGCGTTGATAACAAGTCTGCTATACAAATTTTTGAACTTCTAAGCTCTTTGCACCAAAAAGGCATGGGAATTTTACTCATTTGTCACGATATCAACCTTGTATTAGCTTATAGCGATAAAATTGCACATTTAAACAAAGAACTTTTCTTACATACCAACACTAAAGAAAAAGAAAAAAGTTCATTTTTAAAACATTTATACGAAAACCACTCTCATTTTTGTGATGTAGAAATGAGTTTAAATACTTGTTTTTGCGATGAAGAAAATTGCGATAGTAAAAAACTATGCGAACAAGAATTTACAAGAAGAAATTTGAAAAAAACAGAATTTAAAAAAGAAAATTTTTGTTTAAAATTTTCAAAGGAAAATAATGCTTGAAATTTTAAATTTCACTTTTTTTCAAAACGCTTTACTAGGAGCGATTTTAGTCAGTATAGCTTGTGGGATCATAGGCACTTTGGTGATGATAAATCGCCTTTTTTCTATGGCTGGAGGTATAACACATGGGGCTTTTGGTGGTATAGGTATAGCTTTTTATTTCTCTTTGCCTATTTTATTAAGCACGGGAATATTTACTTTATTTTTGGCTTTTTTAGTAGCTTTTTTAGCTAAACACTATGAACACAGAAGTGATAGTATTATCGCTGTAATATGGGCTTTTGGAATGGCTGTTGGGATTATTTTAATCGATTTAAGCCCTAGTTATAACACAGATTTAATGGCTTATCTTTTTGGGAGCATTTTGGCTGTAGGAACACAAGATTTATGGCTTATGGCTTTGGTTGATAGCATGGTGGTGCTTTTGATCTTTTTATTTTATAGACAATTTGAAGCATTAAGCTTTGATGCGGAATTTGCAAAAGTTCGTGGTATCAATACAAGTTTTTTTCATTATCTTTTAATCGCCCTTATGGCTTTTTGCATAGTTATTTCCATACGCCTTGTAGGGCTTATTTTAGTTATGGCTTTACTTAGTATCCCAAGCTTTATTGCTGAAAATTTTACCAAAAGACTTGGCTTTATCATGATTTTGGCAAGTTTTTTAAGTATGATTTTTTGTATTTTAGGACTTATACTTAGCTATTATCTTAATCTCTCAAGCGGTGCTTGCATCATAGCTATAGCTTGCTTTGGTTTTTTAGTGCATTTGATAGGCAAATTTTTAAAAAGGTAAAGGTGCAAAAAATACTTGGACTTTTATATCTTTTTGCCCTTGTTCTTTAAAATACAAATGTTCGCTTGCTTTAAAAACAAAAAATTTTTCTGCGATTTTTCTTTGTAAATCTTGAGTTTTTTCACATAAAGGATACACAAGTTTAATATCATAAATTTTAAATTTGCAAGCATAAGCAAACATTTGATACAAATCGCTTTGTTCTATACCCTGTTTTTTCTCATCTTCACTATCATTTGGAATTTTCCATTTGGTATCTAGGATCATTTTATTTTCTATATATAAATCAGGCTTTAACATAAAACATTTTTCATCATTTTTTGAGATTAAATACTTTCCATTGTTTTGGACTTTAATATCTTGAGTTGGATTTACTTTTTTTAGCATATAAGCTACATAATCTTCAAAAATTTTCTCCATAGGAAAAAGCAAAGCAAAAGCTTCATTTTTAGCATGATAAGGCATAAAACTTTCATTTTTTAAGAAAATTTTACACCACAAAAGCAAGTTTTCATAATAATCAAAATGTCTTGAAATTTTATAACTAAAATCTTTTTCATAATTTTTAGAAAATTCTACCTCATCAAGCATTTGCATGGCTTTTATAAGTCTAAATTTATTCAAACTTGTTTTGGATTTTAAAAAATTTAGCGTTGATTTTATCAAACGATTGGGTGCTATATCTAAAACAAACTCATCGTTGCTTGTAAAAAATCTTTCTTTGTGTATCAAATTTTGCTTGATATGCTCGTTAAATAGCAATTTTCCCTTTAAAAAAGCCCTATTTTCTTCGCAACTTAGATAAGATCTCATCAAGCCTTTTTTATACACGCTATCAAATTCATCTAAAAACATAGTGATAAACACTTCAAATAAAGGAATTTTAGAACTTTGCAAAGATGAAATTTGTGATTTTTTAAAGGGGGAGTTTTTTAAGGTTTTTAGCATATTTATCAAAAGATTTTTAGGATTAAATTTAAAATCTTTTTCATAAAAATCATTATTTTTAGAAATATTGTCTAATTCATAGTATCTTCTTAGTTTTTCTTTGTCATGATTTGAAGAACTATCTTCCTTTTTATAACTATCTAAATTCGTGCATTTTGGCAAAATCTCCAAAACCCCGCTTTTAGTCTGTATAATGCCGACATAATTTTTAGCTTTTAAGGAATTTTTGTTTTTAAAGCCTAGAAGATTTTCATTATTTTTTGCAAAGTCTTCTAGCTCTTTATAAAACCCTTCGGCCTTTTCTTTGAAAATTTCTTTTAAATCTTCTTTAGAAAAAGCTTGGTATTCGATGATGGAAAAAGTACTATTCATTTTCGTTTTTTAATTTATTTGCTATTTCATCATTATAAATTGCTTGATATATTTCTATTTTATCCCAAATTTTATCATCAAATGAAGCAATATTATAAATACTTCTCTCGCTATTAACACTATCTAGATTTTTTATTTTTTGAAGATATTTATCGTCTTTTTTATCTTCAAAAATCATACCATTATCATTTAAAACCGCATTAATCAAAGCATAATCATTATAAAAATACTCTTGCAAAAGTGGGATGATTTTATTTTGAAAAACCTTTTTTAAATCATTTAAATTTTCAACACCTATAAAAAACGCATGACCTATGGTTTTTTCTCTATCTAGTAAATATTCTATACGAGTGTTTATAGCTTTTAATAATTCTTGTAAATTAATACCTTCGCAATCCATAGATAATTTGCTCACATCAGGCATCATCTCAATAAATTCAAATCTTCTTCGCAAAGCTGTATCAAGAGAAGTTATGCTTCTATCGGCTGTATTCATAGTGCCTATAATATAAACATTTTTAGGCACCCCAAATTCTTCACCACTATAAGGCAATTTTACTTTTAACTCTTCTTTTTCACCTATCCTTTTACTAGGCTCTATCAAGGTTATAAGCTCACCAAAAATCTTACTTACATTACCACGATTGATCTCATCGATGATAATTATGTAAGATTTTAAAATTTCTTTTTTTATTTTAAATTTTTCATTTTGTATATTTTCAAATTCTTTTAATTTATTATAAAACATAAAATAGTAAATTGCATTACCATGATAATCACTTTGACTATCATATTTTGGTTTAATATCTTTAAAAGATAGAATTTTTTTATTTTTAAAATTTAGATAATCTCTTTTTATAATATCTATAGTTAATCTTTGAGGACTTTTAATTGAACCACCCAATAAAAAAGAACGATATTCATCTTTAGAGTTTAAAAGAATTTTTTTAATACTAACTTTATTTTCTAAAGGAAATTCATTTCCTTTATTTAAAAAATCTTGATTAATATAATTAGCAAATTCAAAAATTAATTTATCTAAATCAATTTCATTTTCATTTTGCATTGATAAAATATAATTTTTCAAAGATTTATCACATAATTCTTTAAAAATTCCATCTTTTACATCATATTTTACTTCTTGAGAATTTTCATCATTGTCTATTATAGGCTTTATACCTTCTACAAATTCTTCATATCCATAGCTTTGATGAAAAGTAGTAAATACTATTTGTCCATTTTTTAAATACTCATCAAATAATTTTTTTCTATTTATTCTATCATCTTCACTTGGAATTTGTATTTTTTCTTCTTTTGATATAATCTCTAAAGCTTTATCTATAGTATGATAAGTTTTTCCTGTCCCTGGAGGTCCATAAAGAATTTGATTTAAGGGTATAATTTTCATATTTGATTCCTCAGATTGCACTCTTTCAGTTATAAAAATATCTTGTTCATAATAATCAATCAAAAAAGCTCTATAATAATTCAATGCACTAGAATACATATTGTTTCCATTGCTGTTTTTTAACTCAAATTCTTCATTTTTATTTAATTTATTTATATTTTGATCAAAACTAAATAAATCACAACTATATAGATTTTCTTTTAAAAATTCTTTTGATATATTTTCTATAACTTGAATATATTTATTTATAGTATTTTTATCTAATTTCTTTTTATTTAAATATTCACTAAATAAATTTTTCATTTTATCTATATAATTTTGGCTATTCATGCCATATTTATTCCATAAAGGAATAGCTATATTTTCTATCATTTTAACTAATGATAAATTTTTATTCTCTAATAATTTTTTATGTATTTGATATATTTTTAATTTTTCTTTAAATTCATTTAAAGATATTAAATCTAAAACATTTTTAGAAAAAATATTAACTATTTTTATATTCTTTACATCTTGATAATGAAAAGCTATTTTCCATTTAATTGCATCCCCAAAATCTATTTTTTCTATAGCTTTTAAATTATTATCTTGACTTGCTTGTATTATTTGTATGATTTTTTCTTTGATATTATTAAATGCTTCATTTTCATTATTGCCATATTTAGCAATCCAAGCATAATTTTGACTATATAATCTACCGTTAGAAGATTCTTTCTGACTTTCATCATTTCTTCTATATATACCAAATTTAAAAGCTGAGCCACCCCAAATACTTCCTAGATTATCCAATTTACTTTCTATCCAAAAAGTAAAATCATCTCTATTTGGATTATCTTTTTTAATGTTAGTATATTCTTCAAGAGTCATATTTTTAACTTTTTCTAAAGTCCATACTTCTTGAAAATTTAAAAAGCCATCATGCATTTCTTGTAATTTTTTTTCATCTAAATTCCACATTACAAAAATCCTTAAATTATGCTATTTTTAAATCATATTTAGATTTCCTACCACTCCACAAAGGTTCTAGCTTTTTTTATATCATTAAAATTTATAGTAGTTTTTTCTTTATTTTCTAAATTTTCTAAAGTGATATTTTCATTATCTACAGCAATGATTTTTGCTTCGAATTTTTCTTTTTCATTGGTTGTGATCTTCACAAGTTCACCTATACTTTTTACAAAATGTTCTATCTTACTCAGTTTTCTTTCAAGTCCTGGTGAAGATACTTCTAAAAAATACTCCCCATTTACAGGTGGCTCTACATCAAAAATAGGCGATAAAATTTCACTAAGCCTTGCACAATCATCAAGATTTACCCCACCTTCTTTTTGCACATAAATTCTATAAATTTTTCTGCCATTTTCACTTACTAGCTCATCATCATAAAAGCTAAGCTCTGCTTCTTTGCAAAGGGCTTCAAGATTCATTTTTATCCTTTTTTATTTTTTCAAAAAGTGCATCCATATGGTTTTGATACTCAAGCCTATCATCAAATTTAAAATGAAAATTCGGACACCTATACCAACCCTGCTCACTCATGCAGTAATTTTGCAAAGCTCTACTTGCCTTTTTTAAAGAAGATAAAATTTTTTCTTGCTCATGAACATTAAAAAACATCTTATCAAGATACACAAAAGCATCATATCTGCCTTTTTTACACTCTACATCCACTACACACAAATTTTTCAAATTTTCATCATCTAAATTTGCTAAAGCTTCAGGGATTAGCTCTTTTAAGATGCTTTCAGTGCGTAGCTTTTTAATCTCACTTGGATTCATAGACTTGCTTGTTCCTGTACTTCTTTATAGCTTTCTATATAATCACCCACTCTCATATCATCACACCCTTCTATACCTACGCCACATTCATAGCCTTTTGCCACTTCTTTAGCATCATCTTTAAAGCGTTTAAGCGAACTTACATTGCCTTCATAAACCACAACTCCATCACGGATAAGGCGAATTTTAGCCCCACGGTTAATCACCCCTTCGGTTACCATACAACCTGCAATTTGTCCGATTTTTGGCACATTGATCACTTGTCTAATCTCTGCTTGTCCTAATTGCTCTTCAGAAATAATCGGACTCATCATACCACCAAGCAAGGCTTTTACATCATCTAAAAGATTATAAATCACATTATAAGTTTTAATTTCTACGCCTTTATCTTTAGAACGCTCTTTAACTTCCCCTGTTGGGCGTATGTTAAAACCTAGCACTATAGAGTTTTCACTCGCACTTGCAAGCTCTATATCACTTTGCGTGATTCCTCCTACTCCACTATGAATGATATTCACTTTAATCTCATCATTTCTAAGTTTTTCTAAACTTGCCTTTAAGGCTTCTAAAGATCCTTGCACATCAGCTTTTAAAATAACAGGCAAAGCTTTTAGATTACCTTCTTTGATCTTAGCTCCAAGCTCATCAATGCTAACTTTAGTGGATTTGCTAAGTTCTTTTTGGCGATTGTATTCGTGGCGTTTATTAGCGTATTCTCTTGCTTCTTTATCGGTTTTTACTGCGATTAAAATTTCACCTGCATCTGCTACTTCGCTAAGCCCTACGATAACCCCACATTCGCCTGGTTTAATTTCTTTTAAGGCTTTACCTTGATCATCGCTCATCGCACGCACTTTTCCATAAGCCTCGCCTGCAACCACGGTACTTCCTACAGTAAGTGTTCCATTTTGCACGATGATAGTAGCCACCGCACCACGCCCTTTTTGCACAGAACTTTCTATAATGCTTGCTTTAGCAAAACTTTTTGGATTGGCTTTAAGTTCTAAAATATCAGCTTGTAAAAGCACGATTTCAAGCAAATCTTCAATCCCCATTCCTGTTTTAGCCGAAACTCCTACAAATTCATAAGATCCGCCCCATTCTACTGGTATGATTTCCATTTCTGCGAGTTGAGTTTTTACCATATCGGGATTTGCTGCTTCTTTATCCATTTTATTAATAGCAATAATAATAGGCACACCTGCTGCTTTAGCATGATTTATCGCTTCTTTAGTTTGTGGTTTTACCCCATCATCTGCGGCTACAACGATGATTACAATATCAGTGATACTTGCACCCCTTGCACGCATAGCAGTAAAAGCTTCGTGACCTGGAGTATCAATAAAAGTAATTTTACGTCCATTTTTTTCTACCATATAAGCACCCACGTGCTGAGTAATACCCCCTGCTTCACCACTTGCAACACGTGATTTTCTAATATAATCTAACAAAGAAGTTTTACCATGATCAACATGCCCCATGATGGTAATCACAGGTGCTCTAGTCACTAAATCTTTTTCATCAGTCTCTTCTTCATAGTCTTTTACATAATCAAACTCATCAGCCTCGTTAATGATATTGATCTCTATACCAAATTCAGCAGCCAAAATTTCAATCGCATCTTCATCTAAGAAATCATTTTTTGTTGTCATCATTCCAAGCATGAAAAGTTTTGAAATCACTTCACTAGTGCTTTTTCCTATCTTATCAGCGAATTCATACACACGAATTTCTTTAGAAATAGCAACGCTACTTACTTCTTCTACTTCCTTTTTTTCAATCTTTTTAGATGGTTTTTTACGACTTCTTCTTTGAATTCCACCTTCAAGCCCAAAACCCGCAGAATTTCCAACAGCTTGTCTTATAAAATTAGGTTGTTTTTTATTGATATTTTGTGGTTTTTCTTGTTCTTTTATACTAAAATCAGGTAATACTACCTCATCTTCATCATCTAAAGAAATATCACCAAAATCATGTTCATCTAAAAAATTCATTTTTTCGGTACTTTCTTTTTTACTCGCAACAAAAGATTTTTTTTCTTTTTTCTTTTTCTTTAAATTCTCATCAGCATTTGAAAACATAGTTTTTAAACTTAAGCGCTCTTCATTATTGATAGATATATCATTTGAATTTTTTACTTCTTCTTTTTTAACTTGAATTTCTTCTTCGTCTTTTTTCTTTTTAACAATAACAAGTCCGCGTCTTTTGGCTAAAGTTGCACTAGCAAGGCTTTGTGGCTTATGAGCATCAATAATTTCTTGTTTTTCTTCCTCTTTTGCATTTTCTTTTTCAGTTTTTAATTCTTCTTTTTTAACTTCTTGTTTAAGCTTTTCTTCTTTTTTAGGTTCTTTTTTTTCAGATTCATTTAGCTTTTCTTGTTCTTTTATATTTTCTTTTTTAGGCTTTTTTGCCGTAGGAGTTTTGATATTTTTCTTAAAAGCTTCTGGAATTTCTCTTGTTTGTATATACTCATAAATAGCTGCTGCAATCTCAGGTTCTACAGCATTTGATGCTGTTTTAATTCCAAGCCCTAATTCATTTGCCTTTTCAATAATTTCCTTACTATCATAACCTAATTCTTTTGCGATTTCATGAATTCTAATCTTTGCCATTTAAAAATATCTCCTTAAGTCCTTGCTGAGTAATTTTAGTATTTAAATTTTTACATATTTTAGAAAATGCTTTTTGTAAGACTTTATCTTCTCTCTCAATACAATTTTGACATAAATATCCGCTTCTTCCATGTTCTGCTTTAGGCACAATATCTCCTAAAACAACTTTAAATCTAAATAACATATTTTGCTCAAAGCGGTTTTTACACACTATGCACATTCTAATTGGTATATGTTTTTTCAAAATTATATCTTTTTTTTATATTTTTTAGCAAATTTCAAAGCCATTATCATCAAATTCTAAATATTGCACACGAAAATCTTTAAATTTTGTTTGTATTTTCTTTGCCAAAGCTAAAGCATCATCTTTAAAAGCTAAAGAAAAAAAGCTCGATCCCGAACCTGAAAGTGTGCTCATTAAAGCTTTATTTTCTAAGGCAAATTTTTGCACTTCAAAAAGTTCGGGTAAGTTTTTCATACGATTGATTTCATGGAGCTTATCTTGACTTGCAAATTTTAAAAATTCATATTTTTTCTCCAAAAAACAAGCGGTTAAAAATGAAGCATGAGAAAGGTTGAAAACCGCATCATTAAAACTTAAATTTTTGGCCAAAGCTTGGCGTGATTGTTCCGTGCTCATTGCCAAATTTGGGATCACAACCACAGCAGCTAAATCTTTATCAATCTCTTTTTTGATGCTATAAACTTTATTTTTTTCAACCAAAGAACACACAAAACCACCAAGAGTAGCTGGAGCGATATTATCTGGATGGTTTTCATAAATTAAAGCTTCATCTAAAATACGTTCTTTTTCTACCTTAAATCCACTCATATAATAAGCACTGGCAATAGCTCCAACAATCACAGCTGAAGAGCTTCCTAATCCTCTTGAAAGAGGAATGTTATTTTGAAAAATAAAACGAAAATTATCTTTTTTTCCGCTTAGTTTTTCATAAATTTCATAAAAAATATTTACAAATATATTGTTTTTTTTAAGAAAAATATTATCACTTCCCTCGCCTCCAATACTAATGCTAAAAACACCTGATTTTTGGATTTGAGTTTCATTAAAAAGCTTTAAACTAAGTCCTAAACAATCAAAACCTGGCCCTAAATTCGCACTCGTAGCGGGAACTAAAATTTTCAAATTTCATCCTAAATTGCATCTAAAAAATAAAAGGGAAGATTATCATTATTTAGTTTAAGCTCTTGTAAATTTTTTGGTAAAAAAAACTCTGCTGGGATATTTTGCTCTAAACAAATTTCACCTTCCTTATATACAAAACAAAAATTTTTATTTGCACTTATGGGTTTATAGCCATTTAATTCAAAAGCACTTACCGCAAATAAAGGAATATTTTTTACTATACTTAAAGTACTCAAACTTACATAAGAAATTTTAATCCCCATATAAGAACCTGGACCATTAGCATAGATTAAACTTGTAAAATCATATTCTTTAAGCAATTCATCTAAAATTTTTGGTAAAAATTCGCTTGCTTTTTCTTCACTTTTATAAGTTTTTATAAGTTTATCATCTTGATAAATTCCGATCATTAAAGGCTTAGATAAAGCATTAAGCAAAAGAGAAGTTTTTATGCAAATACCTTTTCATAAGCTTTTTGGGTTGTTTTTTCAAGGCTTACAATTTCATAAGCATCTTTATCTTTTAAAACTTCTTTAGTAAGTAAATGATTTAAATGATGACTCCCAGCATATGAAGTATAATCCCCAAAAACACGATATCCAAGTAAGGTTAAATCTCCAATTGCATCTAAAATTTTATGTCTTACAAACTCATCTTTGAAACGCAAACCTTCAGGATTTAAAATACGATTTTCATCTACCACTATAGTATTTTCTAAACTTCCACCTAGTGCTAAATTCATACTCCTAAGAACTTGAACATCTTTTAAAAAACCAAAAGTTCTAGCCCTTGCTATGTTTTCTATATAATTTTTTTTGCTGAATTCAAAATTGTAACTTTGTTCACCTATAACAGCATTGTCAAATTTAATTGTGTAATTAATACGGGGTTCTTTAGTAGGAGTTAAACGCACAAATTTATTACCATCTCTTACTTCTATAGGCTTTTTAATTACCATAATTTTTTTAGGTGCATCAAGTTCTTTTACCCCTGCTTCATCAAGCATCATACAAAAGCTAATACTTGATCCATCCATAACAGGAGCTTCATTTGCATTTAAAACTATGCGTACATTATCGATTCCATAAGCATTAATCGCACTCATTAAATGCTCTATTGTAGAAATAAACCCTCTTTCATCTCCTAAAACAGTTGCCATTTGAGTATTGATCACATTTTCAGGACTTGCCTTATAGCTTGCATTAAGATCACTTCTAAAAAATACTATACCACTATTTGCTTCTAAAGGCTCTAAAGTAATTTCTATGGGTTCACCCTTATGAAGTCCTATACCTACACCTTTGACAGTTTTTGCTAAAGTTAATTGTTTCATTAATTTTTTCCTAAAATTATCTTTTTACCATCATTTAAAACATTGTAAATATTATTTTCTATCCATTTTTTATCTTGCCATTGTTCAGGACGCGTTTCAACCCCTTGAACCAAAACTCCAAAATGCAAATGATCGCCTAAGGCTAAACCACTTGTTCCTGTTTTGCCTATAATGCTTTGTTTATTAATCATTTCATCTAAATCAACATTTTTAGAAGAACAGTGTCCATAAAGACTATATACTCCAAAACCATGATAAACAATTAAATTTAAACCATAAATTCCATTTTCAGCAGCAAAAACAACCTTGCCTGCATTATTACTTATGATAGGAGCTTGTGCTACGCTTGCTAGATCAAGCCCCATATGATAAGAATCACTCACAAATTGCCCATTATAAGAATAATACCTATGATCAGCAAAATCCGCTACTTTCATACCATTTTTAAGAGGTAAAAATAAATTCAAATCAAAATTATCAATTTTTTCCTCAGGTACTTTTGAAGTGATTTCATGGATAAGTTTTTCATTGCTATTTCTTAAAGTTTCATTGACAAACTTAAATTTTTCATAACGATTGAGATTATTATCTTTTGGAGCGTACTGATTTGCTAAATTCTCAATCTTTCCATCTAAAAATTTATCCGTTAGATTGATATTTGAAACACGATATTTACGATTAACAAAATAATACCTTATACGTTCTTTTGAAATATTGCCCGCTTTATCCGTAGCGATAACAAATGCGCGAAATTCCTCATCTCTTGCATCCCAAGCAATCAAAGCCGCATAATATCCTTCTTTTACATAAGGTGTGACTTTAAAGATTTTACCTTTATTTGTTTCTATATACACCTTATCTAAATTAGCATCATCAGCCTTAAAAACAACTGCCCCAGTACCGCCTTGCTCGATTTGGTAAGAATTGCTTATGATATTGATTTTTGGAGCCGTATTATCTACTAATACCGCAATTTGTTTTCTTGCTTCATTGCCACTAAAAAAATTCCAAAAACTAGAATCTTTAGCTATCACCTCCAAAACAAAAGATTTTACATTTTCTTTGTAACCAAATTTTGGCAAAGCAACTTGTAAGGTAATATCTTTTAAATTAGAAATCTTTTCATCTGCTATAACCATTGCACTAGTATTGTCGTCTTTATGCAATATAATTTGTACATTTTTGATAGAACTTTCATCATCTTTAACATGTACTAAAATAGGTTTTTTAAGATCAGTATATACAACATCTGGCATTAAAATTTGAGGAGGATTTTTTTCAAAAATACTTAATCTTGAAATAAAAAAAATCAAAATTGCTATTAAAACTAAAATTAAAACAGATAAATAAGTTTTGCCTTTTCTTTTTGCCATAACCTTCCTTAAAAATTTTCAATGTTTTTGTTGTTTTTAGTATAAATTCTATTATATTTTCAGTAAATATCTAGCAAATTTATAAAATTTCTCTTAGAGTATTAGCCTGTTTCATCCATTCTCTTAATTCATCATTTTTGTCTAATTGTATCATTTGTTTACATCTCTCTAATTCTTGTTGAAAAAAATCAATAGAACTTAATACGTTATCTTTATTTTGTAAAAAAATACTTTCCCACATTTGTGGCGATGATTTGGCAATTCTGCTCATACCTTTAAAAGATCCTCCAGCTAAATGAACAATATTTCTTTTATCCTCTTCTTTCATTACAAAATTTGCCAAAGAAAAACTTATAACATGAGGCAAATGAGAAATAATAGCAGCATGATGATCATGGGCTTTACTATCCATAAAAACAATTTTCATCCCTAAATGAGAAAAAATTTCCACTGCTCGTTTTTGATGCAAGTCATCAGCTATTTCACTATCACAAAGAACACAAACTGCATCTTTATAAAGCTCTTTAAAAGCCGCTTTTGGGCCTGAATTTTCAGTTCCTGTCATAGGATGAGCAAAAAGAGTTTGTTTGATTAAATTCTTAGGCAAACTTTCTATAATTTTTCTTTTTGTACTTCCAAGCTCTATAATTGTCACATTAGAAGGCAAATCAACTAATTTTTGCAAAATTTCTATAATAGCATTAACAGGAGTTGCGACAAAAATCATATCACATAAAGCTAAATCTTTAAATTCTATAAGCTCATGAATAAGACCTAATTGCAGGGCATCTTTTTCATTTTCTTTGCTTAAATCCATACCATAAACACAAGAAATAAGCTTATTTTCTTTCAAACAAAGCCCTAAAGATCCACCCATAAGCCCAAGCCCTATAATTGCTATTTTCATACTTTCTACCTTAGTTTTTTTGTTAAATTTTTTTTGCTATTATACAGCTTTTAATAAAGCTTTAGGTAAAAAATCAATGAAAAAACATCTTATTAGTATTTGTGCTTTAGTTGCTATGGCCAATGCAGCAACCATTAAAGATATTAAATTTATCGGATTAAATCATTTATCGAACACAAGCGCTATAAATATCGCGGGGCTTAAAATAGGCGAGGAAATAAATCCTGCAAAAATCAACACTGCTATTCTTAATCTTTATAAACAAAATTATTTCGAAAATATTGCAGTAGAAAACAACAATGGAATTTTGGAAATTATAGTTACTGAAAAACCAACTATAGCAAAGGTTAGTATAACAGGTATAGCTTCCAATGATAGAAAACAAGTTGAAAGTATTTTAGGGATTAAAAGAGGCACACTACTTGATGAAGGAAGTATAAAAGAAGCTATTGAACGCATTAAAGCTTATTATGAAGCAAAAAGTTATTTTGATACTATTGTAGAATACAAAAAAAAGACTTTAGAAAATACTGATGGACTAGAGCTTGAATTTATAGTAAATCGTGGTGAAAATATCATTATTGATAATGTTCATTTAAGTGGAGCCAAGAAATTTTCATATTCTGATATAGAACCTGCTGTTGTTAACAAAGAAAAAGAATTTATGGGATGGATGTGGGGACGCAATGATGGAAAATTAAAAGTTTTTGAACTTAGTAACGATAGTTCAAGAATTGCT
Organism: Campylobacter sp. CH246; assembly: GCF_004378835.1. Lineage (NCBI taxonomy): Bacteria > Pseudomonadati > Campylobacterota > Epsilonproteobacteria > Campylobacterales > Campylobacteraceae > Campylobacter > Campylobacter sp. CH246. The sequence goes on along the minus strand of NZ_RYYA01000007.1, from coordinate 86,041 downwards.
GATGAATATATGAAAAAAGGATATTTAGATGTTCAAGTATCCTCGCCTTATCTTAAAACCTACACAGATACTTATCAAGCAAATTTGACTTATTTTATCAAAGAAGGAAAGCCTTATAAAATTAAAAGTATAAGCATAGAAAATCCTTTATTTGATGATAAGCAAAATGCACAAACCGTAAAAGATTTAAGATCAAGCGCTGGCAAAACTATCAATATCGAAGACATTAGAAAAGATGTTAAAACCATAGAAACACAAAGTGCTGATTTGGGTTATGCGTTTGTAGAAGTCTATCCTGATATTCAAAAAAATGATCAAACTCAAGAAGCCACCGTTGTATTTAAAGTAATCCCTCATGATAAAGTTTATATAAGAAATGTTATTATTTCAGGAAATTCACGTACTGTAGATCGCGTCATACGCCGAGAATTATATATAACAGAAGGTAATTTATACAATAGAACAGACTTAAGCGAGTCAAAAAATGCTTTAAAAAGAACTTCTTATTTTGACGATGTAAATATCAAAGAAGAAAAAGTTGATGATACACATATTGATTTGATTGTTGATGTTAAAGAAGCTTCTACAGGAGCTATTTCTGGAGGCATTGGCTATGGATCAAGCGATGGTATTTTGCTTAACGCTTCTTTATCGGATACAAATATCTTTGGTTCAGGAATAAAAAGCTCTGTAAGCGTAGATAAAAGCGATGATACTTTATCAGGAAGGATTAGTCTCGTAAATCCACGCGTTCTTGATAGTCAATATAGTCTGGGTGGAACACTTTATTCAAATGACTATGAATGGGATAATTATTCAGAAAAAAATTACGGCTTTGATATAACAGTTGGACGCCAATTTGCAAGATACTATAATGTAAGCTTAACTTATAATCTTGAACAAAGCGATATATATCACTTAAGTCCAACTCTTTTAAGAACAGGATATGAACTTGGCAAAAGTATTAAAAGCTCTATAACTCCAGCAATCACCTTTAACAATACAGATGATTATTATCTGCCACGATCAGGTATCATTGCTTCAACTAGTTTAGAATACGCTGGGCTTGGCGGAGATCAAGAATTTATTTCATCAAGCTCTAAATTTAACTTTTATCAAGGTTTGCAAGACTATATAGGATATGATCTTATTTATCGCTATAAAGCGAGTTTTTATAAAGTATGGGATGAAGGCTATTTGCCAATCAATCAAAGAATTTATTTAGGTGGTATTAGATCGATACGCGGTTTTGAAAGCAGAACGGTAAGCCCAAAAAATCAATGGGGAGATGAAGTAGGCGGAACCATAGCTTTTGCCAATTCCGTAGAACTTAGTTTTCCTTTGATTGATAGAATCAAACTTCGTGGTAGCGTGTTTTTTGATTATGGTATGATAGGACGTAAAAATTTAGATGAAATAAAAAGAATGAGTACAGGTATAGGCATTGAATGGATTACACCAATTGGGCCTTTACAGCTTGTATTTGCCAAACCTCTTAATGATAAAAAAGGTGATGATACTAATAGTTTTGAATTTAATCTTGGAACACGCTTTTAATGAAAGAATTTTTAGATGCTTGCTTGAATGCAAATTTGCAAATACGCAAGTATCTAAACAATATCCCACAAAATGATCTTAAACTTTGCTCTAAATTAGGCTATGATAAAAATCAAGGCTATGAGCTTGACTTAAAATGTGAACAAATTTTCATAAAATATCTTAGTTGTTTTGGACAAATTTTTTCTGAAGAAAGCGGATTGATCGGAAAAGCTAGCCCAAAACAAATGATTCTTGATCCTTTGGATGGAAGTTCAAATTTTGTTTCTAAAATACCATTTTATGGAACTTCTATAGCTCTTATGGAAAAAGATCAGGCAAAAAGTGCTTTTGTTTGCAATCTTGTCAGTCAAGAAATTTTTGCTTTTAAGAACAATCAAGCTTTTAAATCTAATCTTTCCGATCCAAAATACTCACCCTTAACACCTAATCTATTTTCTAAAATAGGTATAGTTGAAAAAATTTCACTTTATCCAGAACTTCTCGATTTTTTAACAAAAAATCAATTAAAATTTCGCTCTTTGGGTGCAACAGCCTTAAGTCTCGCTTATGCTTCGTATTTTAGTTTTGTATTAATTCTTGGAAAAACACGAATTTTTGATACAGTAGCTGCTTTAACAATTCATCAAAATTTATATATAGAAAAAAATGAAAATTTCCTTCTCCTAAGCCAAGACAAGAAAATTTTTGATATAATCTTGGAATTTTTAAAAAATAATTAGGTGAATATATGAATTTTGCAGATATTTTTTCAAAAATAAGAAGACAACAACCTAGTATTAAAGAAGCTCCAAATCACTGGGTAAAATGCCAAAGTTGTCATGCTTTGATGTATTATAAAGAAATAGAATCTTGTTTTAATGTTTGTCCTAAATGCAATTATCACATGAGAATTTCAGCTGATGAACGTATTAAACTTTTAAGCGATGAAGGCAGTTTTATTGAGTATGATGCAAATTTAGAAGCTATAGATCCTTTAAAATTTGTTGATAGCAAATCCTATAAAAAACGCCTTAGCGAAGGTGAAAGTAAAACAGGTAGAAAAAGTTCTGTCATCAGTGGAGAATGTGAAATCAATGGTTTAAAAACCCAACTTGTTGTATTTGATTTTTCTTTTATGGGTGGATCTTTAGGTTCTGTTGAAGGAGAAAAAATTGTTAGAGCTATACAAAGAGCTATCACAAGCAAAACCTCTCTTGTCATCGTAAGTGCAAGCGGTGGAGCTAGAATGCAAGAAAGTACTTATTCTTTGATGCAAATGAGCAAAACTAGTGCTGCACTTAAACTTCTTAGCAAAGAAAAACTTCCTTATATTAGCATTTTAACTGATCCTACTATGGGTGGGGTAAGTGCTTCTTTTGCTTGGCTTGGAGATTTAATCATCGCTGAACCTGAAGCTTTAGTAGGTTTTGCTGGTGCAAGAGTTATCAAACAAACCATAGGAGCAGATTTACCTGAAGGCTTTCAAAAAGCAGAGTTCTTGTTAGAACATGGACTTATAGATGCCATAGTTGAAAGAGGAGAACAAAAACAATATCTTAGCGATGTACTAAAATTTTTTAGTGGAAAATAATTTGCAAGTTAATATCTTTTGTATTCAAAAAAGTGATGAATTTAAAACCTGGAGTGAGAAATACTCTAAACTCATCTCCAAATACGCCACTTTAAAAGAAATAAATGTTTTTAATAAAAAAATAGCCTTAGCTCAAAATTTAAATGCCATAGAAGCAAAAAAAAGCTATGAAGAAGCTTTTATGCCTTATAAAAAAGGCTATTGTATCGCTCTTGATGAAAAAGGGAAAGATCTTACAAGTATAGAATTTGCAAAACTCATCCAAGATAAAAATGAATTAAGTTTTTTTATAGGCGGTGCTTATGGTTTAAGAGAAGAATTTAATCAAAGTTTGGATTTTAGACTATCATTAAGCAAACTTACTTTAGCACATCAATTTGTTAAAACCTTACTTTTAGAACAAATTTATCGTGCATTTTGCATCAACAACAATCACCCTTATCACAAATAGAAAGTTTTAAAATGAAAAAAAATGAAATACAAAATTTCAAAAATATTTTAGAAGAAAGAAAAAAAGCCATCTTAGAAAATTTGCAAAGCAATTCGAATGAAATCGAAGCTCTTCACAATAGCGTCCCAAGCGATAGTGTAGATTTTTCTGTCATAGAAACAGGCTCTCAAATTGACTTTGCTATCAGTACCAATCTCAAAGAAGAACTTATAGAAATCGAAGATTCTTTAGATAAAATCAAAAACGGCACTTATGGAATTTGCGAATCTTGCGATGATGAAATCGACTCTCAAAGACTAAAAGTCAAGCCTCACGCAAGATATTGTATCACTTGCCGTCAAATTGCAGAACAAGGAAAAAAACATGAAAATTAAACTCTTCTTACTTGCAAGTTTTATTTATATAGCACTTATTTTTGCCTTTGCTTGGCATCTAGAACTAGGAAACTATACTCTAAATATCAGCACTTATACTTTTGAATTACCTATTATGATATGGCTTGTTATTCCTTTATTTATTTATATGATTTTAGCCGTTTTACACATAGCATTTTATGGATTTTTGCGTTATTTAAAATTTAAGCATTTTTTTAAAGATGCAGCTAAATTTGAAGCTTATACTCAAGATTTACTCCTTGAAAAAGATCTTAAAACCACTTTTCAAACAAAAGAATTTAGATCTGTAGCACAACTTTTTAAAACCATAAAAACACATGAAAAAATTCCACACTCAAATAAAATCAATGAAATTTTAGATCTTATTGATGGTTTAAATAAAAACGAATTTTTTAACCTTAGCAAATTTAAACTCGAAAATAACAATGTTTTATATTTGCAAAATGAAAAAAATCATCTCAAAAACGACGCAAATTATGCCTATAGCAAACTTAAAAACCTTAATGAAATCAAAGATGAATTTGAAGAAATTGCCTTTAATACCCTTATAGACAAAGCTAGTTATGAGCAAATTAAAAATGTAAAAATCCCTAAAAAGCCTTCTGAAGTTCTCACACTTATCAAGCGTTTTAAAGAAGGAAATTTAGAACTTAGTGTAGCAGAATATGAAGTTTTACTTTCATACAACATATTAAGCGAAAAAGACTATCTTAACGCAGCAAAACTAAGTACTAAACTTTTAAATCCTGATGCTATTTTAGGAATTTTTAACAAAATTAAAAATGAAAAAAGCGAAGCTTTAAGAGCGTATTTATATCTTTTGGCTGAATTTGGACTTTTAGATGAGTTAAGAGAACAAATTCACAATGATGATAAAAAATTTAATGATTTTAAAGCCTTTTTAGCCTTACGTGAAAAAAATATCAAAATCGATCTAAATCAACTCATACAATGATAGATTTTAGCAAAAAACCCCTGTTTTTAGCCCCTATGGCAGGTTTTTCAGATCTGCCTTTTCGTAATGTAGTAAAAAAATTTGGTGCTGATATTACCATAAGTGAAATGATAAGTTCTAATGCCTTAGTTTATGAAAGTTCTAAAACTTTACATATGTTAGAAAGAGCTGAATTAGAAAATCCCTATATAGTCCAAATTGCAGGTGGAGATAAAGAAGTGCTAAAAAAAGCAGTGCAAATGCTAAATGAAATGGATTTTGTAGATGGGATCGATTTTAATTGCGGTTGCCCTGTAAATAAAGTTATTAAACAATGTGCTGGCAGTGCTTTGCTAGAAAATTTAGAGCTTTTTAAAAATCTTGTAGGAGTGATTAAAGAAAACAATAAAAAAAGCCTTACAAGTGTGAAATTTCGACTAGGATTTAATGAAAAATATCCTGAAAAAATGGCTAAAATTTGTGAAAGCTTGGGGGTGGATTTTATAAGTATCCACGGACGCACAAGAAAACAGCTTTATAGCGGAAAAGCCGATTATGAATCCATTGCTAGCGCTAAAGCAAGCGTTAGTATTCCTGTGATTGCAAATGGCGATATTAACGCACAAAACGCTAAAGAAGTTTATAAAATCACAAAATGCGATGGACTCATGATAGGGCGTGCAAGCGTAGGAAATCCTTGGATATTTTATGAAATCAAAAGCGGTAAAAGTGTAGATGAAAAACTCAAAAAAGAAATCATACTCACTCATTTTGATGAAATGATAAAACACTACAAAGATCAAGGCGTAAGTATATTTCGCAAGCATTTACACGAGTATTCTAAAGGACACAAAGACGCTTCAGCCTTTAGAGATGAAGTCAATCGTATCGACAATACAGAAAAAATGCGAAAAAAAATAGAAGAATTTTTTAGTTTAGCTTGATCGATTTTTATAATTAAAAAACCTTAAGCCTTAATATCTATACCTTTTGGTGTAGAATTTAAAGAAAGAATTTTATTAAATTCTCCTGTGTTATCATCACTAAATTTCATACCAAAAAGAAGTTCTAACTCATCGCTTGTGCCAAATTTAGTTTCTAAAAGCTTTTTTACAAGCTCATTCATTTTATTATCATCTTTATAGGTTTCGCTTGAACTTTGCGCTTGTATAGGTTTAAATGGCTTTTTTGTCTTCTTCTGAAGTTTCTTGCGATGAAACAACTTCTTTTTTGTTTGCTATCTCGGTTTGATATACTTCTCCCATTTTATCACTTTTGGCTTTCATTTCTAGCCATTGTTTTTTAAATTCTTCTATATCGCTAATATTGTTTTTAAGTTTTAAAATATTTGTAAAATCTGTTCCTATATCTCCTGTTATGCCGTATTTAATAGGATTTTGTTTTATAAATTCATTCAAATCTTCCACTTGATTTTGACTCATATTTTTATCATAGCCATTAAGTTTTCCTGATATGGTTGTTTCACCTTCCATAAGAGGATTTTGTCCTGACATACCCGCAAAAAATGCCATTAAAACACCGCCTTTACTTATAGTGCCATTATCATTTTTATAAAATGATGCTCCAATATCTATATGGGAACTTGGAGCAAATATATCGCTATTCTTTTTTAGTATAATCGTTAGGAGAATTTTCATTCCAACTTGGAAAACTTAATGCCAACTGTTTAGAACTTTGATAGATTTGCAAATCATTATTTGCACTTAAAGCACTATCAAACTCTTTTTGGGTTTGATAGATATTAGTTACTTGAAAACTTTTTTTGTCATAAGAAAACCCTAAAGGGATTTTGCTTAAATCTTCAGTAGTAAAATTTCCACTCGGTTCATCAACAAACTGTGAAAATACCTTGTAAGCATTACCTAAACTTTTGGCAATGTCTATATTGGTAAAAGATTTAAAATTAAGGTTAGTTATATAACTAGCTAAATTTTCAGCACCTTTAGCATAAATCTTATAATCTTTTGGCAAGCCTGCTGCTTCGTTAAAATCACTTGTAAAAAAGCCCTCTTTATCTACGCCATAGCCTAAAATTTTATTACCGCTTGTGATTTATCACTTACAAGGTTTGAAGCTTCATTTATAGCATTAGATGATTTTGTATTTGAAGTAGTATTACTAAAAGTATTTGTGTAATTGTAGTTTGAATAAGAATTTATACCATTAATCATTTTTGCCTTCCTTGTAAATAAAATTATAAGATAAATCGGTAAAAATAATTTTTTCTTAAAATATCTACTCATAATTAAAATATATAATATAAAACCTTCTAACACTCGAAGAAAAAATTCTTACTTAATCTTCTAAGGTCCTTACAATCAAACTTTTAGGCAAATTAAAATGATCTATAAGTTCTTTCTCTTTTTCTCTCATTTCTCCATTATCATTTTCATGATCAAAACCTAGTAAATGAAGCATAGCGTGGATAAAAAGCAAGCTTATTTCTTCTTCATAGCTATGCCCTAACTCTTTAGCCTTTTCTTTTGCCAAATCCACATTGATCACAACAGAACCCAAAGGCAAACTCTCATCGATATTTTCAAGCGGAAAAGAAAGTACATCAGTGGTTTTATCTTGTTTTCTTTGCTCTAAGTTAATTTCTTGCATTTCTTTACTATCCACAAAAACAAGCTCCACATCTTTAGGACTTAAAAAACTTGCTATAGACTCTAAAAAATCACATTTTTCATCACTTAATATCATAAACCTTCCTTAATCAAATGATATAAATTTTCTATTTCTTCATCATCAAAAATCGCACAATTTTTACTGCTATAAAATTGTTTTAGTTTTTTCTCTTCAAACTCAAATCCTAAAGCACATTGAGAATGCGAAGGTAAAAAAGCCCTTAGTAATGTAATGGAATTTTGAATTTTCTCATCACAGGCAAAACAAAAAAAATCCTTATGCAATCTTCCTTCAAATTCCAAAATTTTTAAATAAGCATCAACAATAACACGCTTTGGATTTTGTTTTTCAAACCTTTTCACACACTCATCAAGTAAATCAAAATAAAAACCATCAAGCTCTTCCACATCTTTTAAATGCCTATATAAAAGACGGATAAACTCTTGCCAAATAAGCATTTTATCCCTTTGCATAATCCATAAAAATCCCAAATGCAATACATCTTTAAGTCTTGGTAAAAAACTAGGATTTTCTTCTAAAGCAAAATCAATTTTATAGCCGCTTAAAATACTAGAATGTCTAAGTCCATAAAAACGATAAGCCTTAATAAGCATTTTAGGACTTAAAATATAAACGATCAAATCCTCATCTTTAACTTTTTGAGTATGAAGTATAAAACCTTGCATTAAACAATTTCAATACCATAAGCCCTAAGTATATCAAAAGCGGATTTTTCTAAATTTTCATCAAAACTTGCACTTAAATTTTGGTGTAAAATTATCCTTGCATTAGGCTTAGCACCAAAAGCTAAAATGATATTACAAAACACACAAATATGAGAAACAAGCCCTGCAAAATGAAGTTCTTCATAATCACTTTTTTGTATGAAATTAGCTAATTCTAAGCTACCAAAAGTATTTTTATAAAAAATTTTATGAGCTTTTTGTAAAAAAGGTTTAAATTCCTTTGGCATTTGCCAACCTAAACTCTCTTTAATGCAATGTTTTACAGGTAAATTTAAACCTTCTTTGCTTTGTAGATAATGTTCATCGTGCGTATCATAGGTTAAAAGCAAATGCGTGTTATTAAAATCGATTTGATTTAAGGCTTTAAGAATATTTTCTTTGATTTTTAAAGCCTTATCAAAACCTAAACTTCCATCAATAAAATCATTTTGATAGTCCACTAAAACAAAAGCTTTTTTCATGCTTTTATGCCTTTTGAAGCCAAAAACTCTCCGTGTGTAAATTGGCAAAAGCGGTTTTTAAACTTGTAAAAAGCTTAGGATGATCTTTTTCTAAATTTGCTAAAAGCTGTTTAGCTTCTTCTCTAGCGTGGGGGAATTTTACATTTTTTTCGCTGAGTTTCATACCAGGACAAAATTCATTTCCTATCACGCTAAGTTCATTTTGCGTAGCATTATCCCTAAGCTGTCTTTCTCGCACAAAAATCAAAGGGCGTATCACAGTTACACCGCGTTTGCTTTGATAAATAGGCGCTAAGGTTCTTAAAGCTCCATTATGAATAAAATTCATAAAAAAGCTTTCTGCTGCATCATCTAAATGATGAGCTATAGCAAGCTTGTTAAAACCTTTTTCAAGAGCGTAAGTATATAAAGCTCCACGACGCATTCTCGAAAAATAACTACAAAAACTTGAATTTTCTCTTATGGTATCGCCTGAAACTTCATAAATATTTGAATCAAGCACGCTATGTTTAATGCCGTGTTCTTCACAATGTGCATGAAGATGAGAATAATCCTCGCCCATGCCATAACTCAAAGTTACCGCTTCAAGTTCAAATTTAAAAGGAGCGTGAGCTTGCATACGATTTAAAAGATGGGCTAAAGCCAAAGAATCTTTTCCGCCGCTAAGCCCTAAAAGAACCCTATCTCCATCTTTAATAAGTCCAAATTTAGCATTAGCTTGTGCAACTTGGCGTATGAGTTTTTTGCTAAGATTTATCATAATTTCTCGCACATTTTAAGCACAAAATTGGCTGAAATTTTAGCTGAATTGATCACAAATTCATCAAAATCAAATTCAGCCTTTTCCCCTGCTTTATCACTCATAGCTCTTAAGATAAAACAAGGCACCTTTAAAGCATCACAAACCAAAGCCACACTTGCGCCTTCCATTTCACAAGCATCAGCATTGAAAATTTCTCTGATTTTTGCTTTTTTTGCTTCATCGCAAATAAACTCATCACCCGTTGCAATAATGCCTGCACGCAGTTTGATATTTAATTCCTTAGCAACTTCTAAAGCAAGATTGTTTAATTTCTCATCGGTTTTGATAAAAATTTCATTACCTGGAACAAAACCCAAAGGATGCCCAAAAGCGGTAATATCAAGATCGTATTGAGCTAATTTTGTTGCATAAAGCAAATCGCCAATTTCAAGTTCAGGATTAAAAGCACCTGCAACACCCGTAAAAAGCAACACTTGTGCGCCAAATTTTTCTATCATCACACTAGCACTAAGAGTAGAATTTACCTTGCCGATTTTAGAATACGCTAAAACAAGTTCATGATTTTTATACTTTGCAAAATAATAAGTATTGTTAGCGTGTTCTATTTTCGTATAATCTTTAAGTGTTTCAAGTAAAGGAGTGATTTCTTCACTCATGGCTCCTAAAATTGCTATTTTCATCATATAACCTTTAAAAATTCATCAATATCATTCATATTTGTTAAAGCATAAGTTTCTTTTGAAGTGATTTTTTTATTCAAACCCTTAAGCACACTTGCACCAAATTCTATGAAATAATCTACTTCATTTTCACATGCCTTGATACTTTGTTTATAAAGCACAGGAGAGATAAGTTGTGCTTTTAAAAGTTCAAGGGCTTCTTCTTTGCTTGTATAAATTTTGGCATTTGCATTAGAAATTACGGCTTTAAAATTTGGTTTTAACACCTTTTCAAGCTCCACACAAAGCTTAGCTGAAGCATTTTCCAAAAGAGGACAATGACTTGCCACGCTCATATTTAAAAGCATAGCTCTTTTAGCTCCTGCTTCTTTAAATACACTTTCATAACTTGCTAAATCAGGTTTTAAACCTGCTACAACGATTTGTCCATCGCAGTTATAATTTGCAGCGAAAATTTGCTTGTTTTCTTTTTGTGCTTTTTGACAAAGCTCTTCAACTCTTTCATCATCAAGTCCCAAAACAACCATCATACCCGCTTCAACTTTTGCACAATCTTCTTGCATAAAAAGCCCTCTTTTATTAACCAAAGAAAGAGCCTCTAAAAAATCAAAAGCACCATTAACAGCTAAGGCTGAAAATTCCCCTAAAGAATGTCCTAAAGCAAATTTCGAACTTAAATCAGGTTTTTTTTCAAGTAAAACACTATAAGCCATTAAGGAATTTAAAACGATGGCGGGTTGAGTAAATTCACTTTGATTGAGTTTTTCGTTTTCTTCAAAAAGCAAATGTTTAAAATCAATCTTACAAAAATCACTTGCGTTTTGAAGGAGTTCTTTGGCTTTTATAGAGTTTTCATAAAAATCTTTTCCCATGCCAAGACTTTGTGAGCCTTGACCTGGAAATATAAACGCAGTCTTCATTAATGACAACCGCAACCGCCACCACAGCAACCGCCACCACCATGTCCGTGATGATGATCGTGCCCATGCCCACTTCCACAACCACAACTATGACTTCCTGCGATAATACCTGTAAGAATTTCATCTTCACTTGCAGCTCTAGCGTCTACGATATTTAAAGAAAAAAGCAAATCACGACCTGCATAAGGGTGATTATAATCAATTGTCACATCATTTTCACCAATCTCTTTTACAGTTACACGAACGGTTTCGCCATTTTCACCTTCGCCAAAAAGCTCCATGCCTACCTTTAAATCAATACCTGCAAATTGCTCTTTTGGTAAAGTTTGAACGGCATTTTCATCGTATTCGCCTAAACCTTTTTCTTTTTTAATTACCACATCAGCATTGCTAGGGCAATCAAGCTTCATCACTTCTTCTTCTAAGCTTTCTAAAATCTGACCTTTGCCTAAAATAAAAGAAATAGGTTGAGAATATAAATTTGATTCTAAAACTTCATTTGTATTTGCATCTTTTAACTCATAAAACATTGAAACTACACTATTTTTTTCTATAGCCATTTTATCTCCTTAATTATTTTCTATTAGGTGAAGCTTTTGCTTCGGGTGAATTTGGATAATTAGTTTTTAAAGCTTTATAAAAACCATTTGCTGTTTTTGTATCACCTGTTTTATCCAATGAAATGGCAGTATGATATAAAAGTTTTGGGAAATAATCCCCTTTTGTACTCAAAGAAGAACTTTTTTTATAATAAACAATAGCATTGTTATAATTTTTTTGTTTATACTCGATCTCCCCTAACCAAAAATTTGCTCTTGCAGGTTTATACTGCTTTGTTATGAGAAAATTTAATTTTGCTTTGGAATCTTCAAAAGCATTTTTATCAACATCTTTTATCGCTAATTCTAAAATTTCATTATTTTTTTTCTTTTTCCAAGATTCATCAATTTGTTTTGCTTTATCATCTTGGGTATTTTGAGTATTATTGTTTTCAATGGTACTATTTGAATCTGTAGTTGAAACAACAACACTAGGTGTAATAGTTTTAACGCTTAAATTTGCATCATTTAATTCGTTTTTAGAAACATAATTTGCATTAATAGCATCTACTAAAGAACTAAGTTCAGCTAAAACTTTTTTTACTTGCTTATTATTAGCTTCTTGAATTTTTCTACTTTCTTCAACATAAGCCTTTAATTTTTGAATTTCACTAGTAAAATTATTTTCAATATTTTGATTATTCTCTTCAACTTGACTTAATCTAGAATTTGATTTAGTATATTGAGAATTTATACCTTCTAAAGTGCTTTGTAAACCCTCGATTCTTTCATTAATTTCATTAATTCTAGCATTTGTTTGTATATTTTCATTATTTAAATTATCTAACTTTTCTTTAAATAATTTTTCATTTGAAGTTAAACCATAAGAAGAATTGCTTGTTATATCTCCTGCACCAAAAGCTGAGCTTTCTGCATAAAGCAAAGTAGCTCCAAGAAGAGCTACTGTGAATATTTTTTTCATTAATTATCTTGATAATTTAAATTCAGCACGTCTATTTTGCGCATCGCAAGCTTTAGTTTTCTCAGTGCACACAGGATTTGTTTCTCCATAGCTTTTAACAGCAATTCTATCAGCATTTACACCTTTAGCAATTAAAGCTTCTTTTACAGCTTTTGCTCTTTTTAAACCTAGAGCTTGGTTATATTCATCGGTTCCCCACTCATCGCAGTTTCCTTCAACAGTAATACTTACACCGCTTACTTCAGTGTTAAAAATATTAGCATTTGTGCTTACAACATTTTGCATATCAGGACGAATGTTGAATTTATCAAAATCAAAATATACTTTATTTAAAGTATCATTAAGTTGAGAAATTTTTGAATCAATATCCCAACCATCACTTCCACCTGAACCACGATTTGAATCAACACTACTATCACCGCTTACGCTAGTGCTTTTTGTGCTACAACCACTAATAACAACTGCAAGAGCTGCAATTGAAGTAAAAAGAATTTTTTTCATTTATGACCTTTCAAAGTTAATAAATTCTTATTATTATATCTAATTTTTAATTAATTTTAACCTAAAATTGAAATTTTTACCAATCAATTGATTGAATTTTTCCAACCCTAAGAGGAAAATAAAAAGTCTTATTTGCATTTACACGAATAACACCCAAAGCACTTTGCCCACCTAAATATTTGATAAATACTATACTTCCGCCATCACTAGAAAATCTTGGAAATAAATTTTTTCCATTTGCTGTAAGTTGACGGATATAATCACTATTAATTGACATCAAATAAATATTAAAAACACCTGCTTGATTTGGTTCACGACTTGAATAAACCAAAAAATCTTTATAAGTCGAAACAGCCGAATTGTTTCTACCATGAAAAACAACTTGTTCAGCACTATTGCTATTTAAATCTTGCATAAAAATATTAGGATATCCTAAACGATCGCTTACAAATACCACTTTACTATCATCTGAGCCAATAAAATTTCCATTAACATCAATACCAGAATAATTAGTTAATTGTGTTAGATTTTTGGTATTTAAGTCATATAAATAAACATCAGGCTGATCTTTTGGAGCCATGGTAACAAGTAGTTTACTTCCATCTACATTCACATCACTTGCTACAACCATACCGCCACTTGATAAAATTTTACTAGCTTTATTGGTATTTAAATCATAACGGTATAAAGTTGGCTTATCATGATCATAAGCTGTATAATAAAATAGAGTTTGTTCTTTATTTCCCCATTTTGGAAATAAATTAAGTCCACCATCAACAATAACTTTTTGATAAGTTAAAGTATAATCAGCCATAATAATTTGACTTTTTTTAGAGCTAGAATTTCTCGCGATCAAAATTTTATGATCCATCCAATCAACAGGTGCAAGTCCTAACGCATTTACAGAAGCTTTGACGCTTTTATGTGCCAAAAATGGATATTGCTCTAAACCATTTAAAGTATAAGTTTGCTCTGACTTATCAGAACCGCCAGCTTTTATTTTTACATTTAAACTCAAAGTGTTACCATTTTTATTTAAAGTGTATTCAAAAGTATAATTACTTGTCTCAGTTGCATTAGCAACAACTTCAAAGTTTGAACTTACTTTCAAATCATTCACAATGATATTATAAAAGCTTTTCTTTAATTTCTCATCACTTAAATTTGAATTGTCTTTAACAATAATCTTTGGTAAAACTACACCAGAATTAACAACATCAATCACTGGATCTTCTGCCCAAAGACTTCCTAAAAAGACTAAAAAAATTGCTACAATTTTTTTCATTTTTTTCTCCTAATCATTTTTAACTTTTACTTCATCTCTTAAATTCATGGTAATGCTTATATTTTTATTTTGCGGAGGATAAGTAATAAATTTACCTTTTTGACTTTCTAAAAATTCAGCCACTTTAGCATCATATAAAGGATTCCCACTTTTTTCAACTGAAGTATAGCCAAATTTTCCATTTTCATCAATAAAAATTTTTACCTTAACAGAAATTTTTTCACTATTTGGATAATACTGAGTCCATCTTTGAGTGATAATACGCACAACTTTCCCTAAAAATTCATCATAAATTCCAATCTTTTGCGCCTTTGTGCTTTCGCCTTGCGTTGAACTTTCTTCTTGAAGTAAACTATCATTAAGTTGTTTTACAAGTTCAGAAGCTTGAGGTTTTGGAGCACTAGAAATTCCTGATTTAGCACTTGATTGAATTTTTGTAGTCTTTTCTTCTTGTATTTCTTTAATATTTCCAAAAAGCTCATTAAAATTACTTGCCTTTTGGTCAATATCTTCAGTTTTAACTGTTTTATTTGTAGTCTGAGCAAAAAGCTTTTCTATATCAATTTGCTCTGTTGATTTTTGTATTTCTTTAGGAGTGTTGCTTTGAGTAATAACTTGTTTTGATGGTTCAGCAAGTTCAATATCTACAAAACTATCTTTTATATCGGTATATTGTATAGCAGGTTCAACCTCGCTTACAAGTCTAAAAAAAACAAGAATTACTATACCAATATATATTGCTAAAGCAAGTAAAAACGAATTTAAATTACTCAAACCATAATTTTTCATGATTATTCAGTCTGTAAAGCAACTTTATTAAATCCTAAATTTTTTACACTTCTTAAGACTGAAATAACATCGTCATATTTTAAGCTTTTATCAGCGCGTATAAAAACCGGATCTTCGGTATTAAATTGTGCTTTTCTTTGAGCAAGATTGTCAGCAAAACTTATAAAATCGTATTTTTCTTGATTTAAAAAAATTTCTTTTTTTGCATTAATACTAATAATTAAACTCTTAACAGTTGGAGCGCTAGTATTTTTTTGACTACCTTGTGGAAGATTAATTTTTTCTTCATAAGTAATGCTTGGAGCTGTTACCATTAAAATCGCAAGCAATACAAGCATAATATCTACTAAAGGTGTGATATTAAGTTCAGGTTTTTCATCATCAAATGGCATTTTTAACCTTATTTACTCGAACTTATAACTTTAATCTCGCTATCAATAATGCTTAAAAGTTCAAAAACTTTTCTTTTAATGATGAGATGAAATGTATAAGCAGGAATTGCTACTAAAATACCACAACCTGTAGCAACTAAAGCCTCACTGATTTTAGGAGCTATGAGACTTAAAGAATTTTGAGTTCCAAGCCCACCAAAAGTTTCAAGTATAGAAATAACTGTCCCAAAAAGACCTATAAAAGGTGAAGTTGAAGCAATAATACTAAGCCAAGTAAGTCCAGCAGAAGCGCGGCGACTTGCTAAATTTTTATAGATTTCTAAATGATTTGAAGTTGTATCATTACATTTTCTTAAAATCGAATCAGTACGACTTAAATCCTTCTCACCCAAGAGCAAAGTTTCTAAACTTTCTTTCTCCTTGTTTCTCCATGTAGCCAAATAAGTCAATCTAGCAAACAAAATACTAAATGCTAAAATAAAATATAAAGAAAGCCATAATAAAACTATATAAGTAATAATACTTGAACTATTGAAAAAATGAAATATAGCTTCAAAATTCATTAATGCATCCTTGCATTATCAAGTTTTGAAAAAGTTGCTGCTAAAGCTGCATTATCAGAACTCATAGATTTAATCAAATCTTTTGCTTGAGCAAGATTTCTTTCAATCTCACTTTCATCACTTCCACAAACCCAAATCGCACCCTTTGCTAACACGCAAATCTTATCTTCATCTACCTTTGCATGTCCAGCATCAATAGCAACTAACTCATGATTTAAATCAGCTTTTTCAATATCAATTACTCCAGATTTTAAAGAAGAAACCAAAGCAGCATGTCCTTTAAGCACACCAAATTCTCCTTCACTACCTGGTAAAGTAACAGATTTTACTTCTCCTTGATAGATTACACCCAAAGGCGTAACTATCTCGAAATTAATCAAATCGTTCATAAATTAACCTTTTAATTTATCCGCTTTTGCAATAGCTTCATCTATATTTCCAACCATATAGAAAGCATTTTCTGGTAAATGATCATATTTACCTTCTAAAATTCCCTTAAATCCTGCTATTGTATCTTCAAGGCTTATATATTTTCCTGGGCTACCTGTGAAAACTTCTGCAACGAAAAATGGTTGTGATAAGAATTTTTCAATCTTTCTTGCTCTTTCAACTACAAGTTTATCCTCTTCGCTAAGCTCATCCATACCTAAAATGGCAATGATATCTTGTAAATCTTTGTATTTTTGAAGTACTGATTGAACACCACGAGCAACATTATAATGTTCTTCTCCAATGATATTTGGATCAAGCATTCTTGAAGTTGAATCAAGTGGGTCAACTGCAGGATAAATACCCTTTTCAGCAATAGCTCTATTTAAAACTGTTGTAGCATCTAAGTGAGCAAAAACAGTTGCTGGAGCTGGGTCGGTTAAGTCATCAGCTGGAACATAAACAGCTTGAACTGAAGTGATTGAGCCTTTTTTAGTTGAAGTAATTCTTTCTTGGAATTTACCCATTTCACTTGCTAGGGTTGGTTGATAACCCACAGCTGATGGAATTCTTCCTAAAAGTGCTGACATTTCAGAACCTGATTGTGAAAATCTAAAGATATTATCAATAAACATAAGCACATCAAGACCCATTTCATCTCTAAAATACTCAGCCATTGTTAAACCTGTTAAAGCAATACGATTTCTTGCTCCTGGTGGTTCATTCATTTGTCCATAACATAGAGCAACTTTGTCTAAAACATTACTTTCTTTCATTTCATTATAAAGGTCATTTCCTTCACGAGTTCTCTCACCCACACCTGCAAATACAGAATATCCGCTATGCTTAAATGCAACATTGTGAATAAGCTCCATAATAATAACAGTTTTACCAACACCTGCACCACCAAAAAGACCTACTTTACCACCTTTTGCATAAGGAGCAAGTAAATCTACAACTTTAATCCCTGTTTCAAAAATCTCACTTTTTGTGCTTTGATCTTCAAAAGCTGGTGGATCTCTATGAATTGCCCATTTTTTATCAAAAGAAATTTCTTCACCTTCATCGATCAAATCTCCAGTAACATTGAAAATTCTTCCTAAAACTTTCTCACCAACAGGAACACTAATAGGAGCACCTAAAGCCTCAGCTTTTAAGCCCCTTACCAAACCATCTGTCATATCCATAGCAATAGTTCTAACTCTATTATCTCCTAAATGAGCTGCTACTTCTAAAACAAGTTTATGTTTTTTTCCTTCGCTTTCAAAATTTACAACAATTGCTTCATTAATTTGAGGTAAATAGTCGTTAAAATCTACATCAACAACCGGACCTAATACCTGTGAAATAAATCCTTGCATTATTTATCTTCTCCTTAAAATTTACTATTTCATTGATTCAACACCACTGATAATTTCTATAAGCTCAGTAGTAATGGATTCTTGTCTTGCTTTGTTATAAGCTAAATTTAGTTGTTTCACTCTTGCCTTTGCGTTATTAGTTGCATTATCCATAGCTTGCATTCTTGCACTATGCTCTGCCGCCAAAGAATCAATTAACGCATAATACATATTATACTCAAAATATGTTTTCATTAAATCTTCTAAAAGCTCAGTTCCTTCTGGTTCAAGCTCTAAAAGAGAATTATGAGTCTGTTTAATACTCTTTGGTTCAACCGGAATAAGATGATTAATTTTAAGTTCTTGGGTAATCATATTTTTATAACCATTATGAACTAAAATCACTTCATCTGTATTTCCATTTAAAAAATCATCCACAACAGCATGAATTACTTCACATGCTTTCTCATAATCAGGACTAGAACTAAGATGGAAATATTTCTCTAACAATTCTATTTTTTGAAAATTAAAATATTCAATCCCAGTTTTACCTATAGCTCTAAGACGAATATTAATATTTTTTGCTTCATATTCTTTTAGCATTTCACTTACTGTTTTTAAAGTCTTAATATTAAAACCACCGCATAAGCCTTTATCTGCAGTAATAAATATTAAATCTACGGTTTTAATTTGTTCTTTTTTATGAAACAAAGATAAACGCACATCATCTTCATTGTGAACAATTTTATTGATCTGAAATGAAATTTCACTTAAAATTTCATCAATTTTTTGTGCATAAATTTTTGATCTTTTAGCTGCTTCTTCTGCTTTTTTTAACTTAGCAGTAGAAACTAGCTTCATAGCATTTGTAGTCTTTTGAGTGTTATGAACACTTTTAATTTTTCTTTTAATTTCTTTTAAATTAGACATAAAAGACCTTATAAATGATTTGCTTTAAACTCATTAATGGCTTTAGCTAGTTTTTCTTCCAAATCAGAATCTAAAGCTTTTTTAGAGCGAATTTGCTCAAAAATATCTGGATGTTTTGCCTCAATAAAAGGATAAATTCCATCTTCAAATTCTTTAATTCTAGAAACAGCAATATCATCTAAGAAACCTTTGGTTCCTGCAAAAATTACAACTACTTGTTTTTCAACACTAAGCGGAGAATAAGGTGGTTGTTTTAAGAGTTCAACCATTCTTTGTCCACGTTCAAGTTGTTTTCTACTTGCTTCATCTAAATCACTAGCAAATTGTGCAAAAGCTTGAAGCTCTCTATATTGAGCAAGGTCAAGTCTTAATGTGCCTGAAACTTGTTTTGTAGCTTTAATTTGAGCAGCCCCACCTACACGAGATACTGATAAACCAACATTAATTGCAGGACGAATTCCTGAGTTAAATAAATCAGTTTCTAAGAAAATTTGTCCATCTGTAATTGAAATAACATTAGTTGGAATATAAGCAGAAACATCTCCTGCTTGTGTTTCAATTATCGGCAATGCTGTCAAAGAACCAGCACCTAATTCATCATTTAGCTTGCTTGCTCTCTCAAGCAATCTTGAATGAAGATAAAAAACATCGCCTGGATAAGCTTCACGACCCGGGGGACGACGTAAAATCAAAGACATTTCGCGATAAGCTACAGCATGCTTGCTCAAATCATCATAAACAATTAAAGCATGTTTTGCGTTGTCTCTAAAAAATTCACCCATGGTTACGCCAGTATATGGAGCTAAGTACTGTAAAGCCGCAGGATCTGAAGCACCAGCATTTACAACAATAGTATATTCCATAGCACCATGTTCTTCTAGTCTTTTAACCACTTGTGCCACTGTGCTTTGCTTTTGACCAATTGCAACATATATACAGATAACTCCTTGACCTCTTTGAGATATAATAGTATCAACAGCAACAGTAGTTTTACCTGTTTGTCTATCACCTATGATAAGCTCTCTTTGACCACGACCAATTGGCACAAGCGCATCAATAGCTTTAATTCCTGTATGTAAAGGTTCATGAACACTTTTTCTCGCCATAATACCTTTTGCTTTTTCTTCAACAAAACGATATTCATTAGCATTGATCACACCTTTAGCATCAATTGGCTCGCCTAAAGCATTTACAACACGACCAACCAAAGCCTCACCTACTGGAACTTTAAGTAATTTCTTAAGTCTTTTTACAGAAGCACCTTCTTTTAAACCTTCTCCTTTTCCAAGTATAACAATACCTACACTCGACTCTTCAAGGTTTAAGGCCATTCCTTTATCACCATTTTCAAATTCTACCATTTCTCCAGCCATAATATTCTTAAGTCCATATACCTTAGCAACACCATCAGCTACAGAAATAATCTTTCCTGTTTCTTCAATTTCAAGATTTAAATCAAAATTTTCAATTCTTTCTTTGATTATTGAACTGATCTCATCAGCTTTAAATTTCATTTACTTTTTCTCCTTAGATAATTTTCAATATATATTCATTTAGCTTATTTTGAAGAGCTTTCATAGAAAAAGAAAGTTCATAACCTAATTCTTCCAATTCTATTTTAATGCTATCATCTTGACTGATTTTATTGTTTAATTTAATATTTGCATTAAATTTTTTGTTAAGTTTTACTTCAAGATCTTTAAGATTTTCTTGACTTAATTTTTCTTTAGAATACACAATACCAACAAAAATATTTTCTTTAAAAGCTTTCTGTCTTTCAAGTTCTTTAACTATTTGAGGAATGCATTTTAATCTTGAATTTTCAATCAAAAGTCTTAAGAAATTTTGAAAACTAGAATTTTTAATATCAAAAAAAGAATCAAGAAATTCCATTTTTCTTTCTTTTTTAATCTCATTAGATTCTATAATATTTTTAAATTTTGGCAAAACAAAAGCAGAATTTAAAATACACAAATTCTGATAAAAATCATTTATATCAGCTCTTGAAGCTATCGCTTTTGCATATCTTCTTGCAATTATATTTTCCATATTTAAGATACCTTCTTCATCATAAGTTCTATTATTTCACTCTGTTTTAATGTCATATTTGGATCAGAAAAAATTTCATTTAAAGTATTTGATACTAATTCTTTTTCCATTTTTCTAAATTCATAATCTTTCTGTTCCTCGAAATGTTTTTGAAGTAAATCCAATTCATCTTGAGTTTCTTTCTTAATATTTTTAACTAAGATTTCAGCTTCTTTTTTTGCTGTAACTAAAGCAGCAGCAGCATTTGCTTTAGCTTCTTCAAGTTTTTTCATCGTATCTAATTTCTTAGCTTTACTTTCTAAAAGTTTTTTTTGAATTTCATCAAGCTTAGAAGAAATTTTTACAATACGGTTTTTGTAAAAATTTTTAAATGGAGTTGCAACAAAATAATACAATATACCCACAAAAATTAGAAAATTAATAGTCCTTGGAATAATATCATATTCTCCACTATCATTTGATGCACCAAAAGCATACAAAGGTAGCAAAAATATAATAAATAATAACTTACTCATTTCTCTCCTCTTAAATTTTCTTTATATTATTTTGCAAAGCTTGCTTAAGCTCAGGTAAATGTATGTTTAAATGTTCTTGTAACTCTTTTTTTTGAATAGCTAAATCTGCATAAAAGCTGGCCATTTTTCTTTCTAATTCTTCTTTCTTGCTTCTAAGAATTTGCTCTGCCTCTTCTTTAGCAGCAGCTATAGCACTTTGTTTGATTTTTTGAATTTCTTCTCTAGTGTTAATATGAATAACTTCTAATTCATCATTCACACATAAAACTTCTTGAGAATTTTCTTTTACTTTATTCTCATCATTTTTTATAGAATCATTTCTTTCATCCATAAATTTTAAAAGCGGCTTATACAGCATACTATTTAAAATAACTATCATAGCCAAAAAAATAGCTATAGTAGCAAGCATTATGGAAGGATGCATATCTTCAAACATAATTCTCCTTGGTTAGAATTTTTGAAGGACTATTTTACCATAAAAAATCTAAGATTTTGGTTAAAACTTTTCAAGCATTTTGATTAATTTTTTAATTTTATCAATATTTTCTAAATGAATTACAAAATCATTATTTTTATTTTTGCAGTCAAATCCAAAGCGATTTAGTATTTGTTTTAATTTTTTTATTTCATCTTCAAATTCTTGATTAGGTAAGCTTTCATTATTTTTTATTTTTTTAACTATTTTTTCAGTATCTCTAACATTAAGTTTTTGACCTATTATGCTATCAACCAACATTTTTTCATCTTTTTGATCTAAACCAACCAAAACTTTAGCATGACCCTGAGAAATTTTTCCAGAAGCAATCAACTCTTGAGTTCTAATATCTAAATTCAGAAGTCTTAAAGTATTTGTTATTTGAGTACGAGACTTATGAATAAGTTCTGCTAAATTCTCTTGAGTAATCTTATGAACTTGCATCAAATCCTTATAAGAATTAGCAAGTTCAATAGGGTTTAAATTCTCTCTTTGTATATTTTCAATAAGAGCCAATTCTCTAAGTTTATTCTCATCAATATCAGCAATAAAAGCTAGAATTTCTTTTTTTCCTAATGCTTTTACTGCTCTTAAGCGACGTTCTCCAGCAATTAAAATAAATTTATTATTTTTTTTAAATACAATAATAGGCTGAATAAGTCCAAATTCTTTGATAGAATTAGCAAGCTCATCTAAAGTTTCTTGATCAAAATTCTTTCTTGGCTGAAATGGATTAGGTGAAATTTGATCAATTTCTATCATAGTGCTTTGATTTTTATCAAAACCCAATTCTTTGCTATAAACAGTATCCATATCACTGATTAAACTACTTAAACCCCTATCTTTATTTAACCCCATTATAATTATCCTAATATAGAATACGCCAAATTTTGATAAGCAACAGAACCTGGCGATTTAATATCATAAAGAATTATAGGCTTTCCAAAACTTGGACTTTCTGCAAGTTTTACATTGCGAGGGATCACAATAAAATCATCTTCGTTCCCATTAATAGTAAAAAGTTGTTTTTTAAAATTTTGTTTCAAATCATCTACAACATCTTTAGAAAGATTATTTTGAGAGCTATACATTGTCGGTAAAAATCCACGAACCCTGAGTTTAGAATTAATAGTTTTTTTGATAATTTTAATTGTATTTAAAACCATAGCTACACCCTCAAGCGCATAAAATTCACACTGTATAGGGATAATTACGCTATCACTTGCTGCAAAAGCATTTATAGTAATACTTCCAAGAGCAGGTGGAGAATCAATAATAATAAAATCATACTCATCAATTACTTCTTGAATTTGATTTTTAAGTAACATTTTTTTCTCATTATTTTCACCTTTAGCAAGCTCTTGTTCTATACCTACAAGACCTATATTTGAAGGAGCTAAATGAAGTTGTGGCAATTCTGTTTTTAAAATAATATCTGAAAGCTTTTTTCTTCCTATAAAAACATGGTAAATATTATACTCATAATTATTACGATTAAAACCAAGTCCTGTAGTCGCATTAGCTTGCGGATCAACATCAATCAAAAGTACTTTTTTTTCAGCCACAGCTAAAGAAGCGGCTAAATTTACTGCTGTTGTAGTCTTTCCTACCCCACCTTTTTGGTTTGCTATTGTAATAATTTCGCTCATCTTAAACTATACACCCTTTTATCACCTAGTAAAATTGAACCATCTTCATACAAAAAAGAATTTTCAAGTGAAAAAACTTTACCTTCATGATGGACGCTAAATTTTCTTGATTTTTCAAATTCTAACATATACTTGCTAAAAATATTCTTCCATAAAATTTTTTTTTCTACTTTTTGCAAAAACTCACTCACTAAATCTTTAAGCGAAATTTCTATATCGCATAAAGCTGTATTTTGGGGTGAAAATTTCAGATTTAAACCCATACCGCCTATGATAAAATTTGAAATTTTAGCACTTATAACTCCTCCAGCTTTTTTATCATCTAAATATAGATCGTTAGGCCATTTAAGCCAAATTTTAGAACCTTTTTCTTGTAAAAGTTCTTTAAGTAAATAAGCAAAATAAATACTCACAGAAGCTAAAGGTAAATCTTTTGGTAAATCTTCTTCTTTAATACAAAAAGAAAGATGTAAATTTCCTTTAGAGCTTTGCCAAGAATTTTCCCTACTTCCAACTCCATTTGTTTGTTCTAAAGCATAAATAGCAAAATTTCCATCAATCTTTCCATTGCGTATTTGCTTGCATAAAAAAAGATGAGTTGAGTCTATACTTTCAACACAAACTATCTTCACTTTTAAGCCTTTTTCCATTTAAATAAGTCCTACCATCAAGAGCTTTTTTTCCACTTTCTTGAAGTTTTTTAATACGCAAAACTCCTTGTTTGCAAGCAAGCAAAAAACTTTCTTTTTCTAATTCTAAAATTTCACCCATCCTAGCATTTTGTTTTAATTCATCCACAAGTTCAAGTTCTAAGAATTTAAGTCCATTTTCCAAGAAAACTCCAGGCCAAGGGGTGAAAGCTAGATATTTTTGATAAAGTTCTCTTGCATTTTGCAAATTTATAAGCCCATCTTCTTTTTTGATTTTTCTACAAAGCGTTACTAGACTTTCCTCTTGTTTTTTAGGGGTGATTTTATCAAAATTTAAAAGAGTAGAGAGGATCAGCTTAGCGGCCAAATTTGCTAAAAGTTCAAAAACTTCACTTGAATTTTTATCTTTTATATCACATTCTAAGCTTTCAAGTATAGCACCTGTGTCAAGCCCTTCTTCCATGAGCATGGTGCAAACTCCACTTTTTTCATCTTTATTTAAAATTGCACTTTGGATCGGACTGGCACCACGGTATTTTGGAAGTAAAGAAGCGTGCAAATTCACACAAGGTGCTAAATCCAAAATGGCTTTAGGTAAAATTTTTCCATAGGCAGCAACCACGATAAAATCAGGATTTAAATCCTTAATCTCTCTTATAATATTTTCATCTTTTAAAGAACTTGGAGTAAAAATAGGAATACTAGGATAATTTTGACTTAAAAAAGCCTTAGTATCACTTGGAGTTAAAATTTGCTTTCTACCTACGGCTTTATCAGGCTGGGTAAAAAGTGCTACGAGTTTAAAATTTTCATTTTCTACTAGTGCTTTTAAAATACAAGTTGCGTAAGATGGAGTACCCATAAAAATAATTTTTTTCATTTTTTCGCTTTGTGTGAAATTAAAAATTTTAATTATAGCTTATTTGATTTTAAAAGAGAATTTAATAAATTAATCACTCAAACAAAGTTCCGCCTATTTGTTTATTTTCAAGCAAAAAGGTTTCAACCACATTTAAATTAAAGCCACTTGCTAAAAACATTTTTTTATTGTGTTCAAGTAAAAATTGAGCTGCTTTAAGTTTGGTTACTATACCACCTGTTCCGTGCTCACTACCTGTTTTTATGGTTGCTTGTAGCCATTCTTCTTTAATGTGAGTGATTTTTTCTAAACGCTTTGCATCACTAAATTCACTAGGATTTTTATCATAAAATCCATCAATATCGCTTAAAATCACAAGCAAATCCGCATCAAAAAAATGCGTAGCATAAGCACTTAAACTATCATTATCACCAAAGACAATTTCTTCTATAGCTGTAGCGTCATTTTCATTGATAATAGGCAAAATTCCTAAATTTATCATCATATCGATAGCATTTTTTGCGTGTTTAGTAGCTTTTCTAGAGTCAAAATCCTTGCCTGTAAGTAAAATTTGTCCGCCTAGTTTGTTAAATTTAGCTAAAAGCTCGTTATAAACACTGATTAAAAAAGGTTGTCCAATAGCAGCTAAAACTTGTTTATTAATAAGGTTTTTTCTATCGATATCTAGTTTGGTGTGTCCTGCCGAAATAGCCGCTGAAGTAACCAAAATTACTTCATATTTTTCCATGAGTTTAGCTAAAAATGCGACTAAATTTTTAAGACGCTCAAAACTTAAAGTGTTTTCTTCGCTAATCACATGAGAACCCACTTTAACAACTATTCTTTTCATGCTTATTCCTTGAAAAATTTTTATAATTTTAGCCAAAATTTCATATAAACTAGTTATTTTTTGAAAAAATAGGGAGTGTTTGAAATTTTTAATACAAAACACTTCCTAGAATTGTTAAAATTTTTTATTTGTTATTTCTTAAAGTTTTAATTTCTTCTAAAAGTATAAATTTAAGTTCTTTAAGTCCTGTTTTTTCAAGGCTTGAGACTTTGATTAAAAAGCTTTGCGGATTGTTTATTTCTTTGAGATAATTTTCTAACTCACTAATGTTTAAAGCAATTTGCTCAGCAAATTCTTCTCCTAAATTAACACTATCACTTTTTGAAATCATGATGCCAAATTTACGCCCAAAAAGTTCATTGGAAAATTTTTCAAGTTCTTTTCTTAGTACTATAAATTGTTCTTTTAAAGGCATTTGCCTCATAGGATCTAGCACGAAAAGCAAAAAGCTCGTTCTTTCTATGTGCTTTAAAAAGGCAAGTCCTAAGCCTTTGCCCCCACTTGCTCCTTCGATAATCCCTGGAATATCAGCCATAACAAAGGAATTATACTCATCTACATCTACGAGTCCAAGTTTTGGAGTAAGGGTGGTAAATTCATAATTTGCAATTTCAGGTTTTGCATTTGAAACAACGCTTATAAGAGTAGATTTTCCCACATTTGGAAATCCCACAAGCCCTACATCGGCAATAAGTTTAAGTTCAAGTCTGACTAAGCGACTTTCTCCTTTTATACCAGGTTGTGCGTAATCGGGGCGTTGATTGGTGGCGTGTTTAAAATGGGTGTTGCCAAGTCCACCTTTTCCACCTTTTAAAAAAAGCTCTCTTTGTCCTTCTTTGGTAAGATCAAGTAAAATTTCATTAGTTTGTGCATCGATAACTTGCGTTCCTTCGGGTACTATAAGTTCTAAATTTTCACCTTTTTTGCCATTTTTATTGCGTCCCATTCCACCAGCACCATTTTGCGCGCGTAATTCTCTTTTGCCTTTGAAATTTACAAGAGTGTGGGTATTATTATCACATACGAAAATAATATCACCACCATTTCCACCATCTCCTCCATCAGGGCCACCAAGTGGAACATGTTTTTCACGGCGAAAACTTACAGCACCTTTGCCACCATCGCCTGAAGCTAAAGTAATTTTAACACTATCAATAAACATTTAAATTGCCTTTGACTTTAAATTTATAAAGCTAAATTTGAGTACATAAAAGAAGTTAAATTTATAAATTTAAAGTTTTCAAGACGCTAAAAAGCGTCCTAAAAACTTATGCAGGATATACAGAAACTTTTTTTCTATCTTTGTCTTTTCTTTCGAATTTTACAAAACCATCAATTAGAGCAAAGATAGTATGATCTTTTCCCATGCCTACATTGTTACCTGCATGAGTTGCAGTTCCTCTTTGGCGGATGATGATATTTCCAGCTCTAACAAACTCGCCACCAAATTTTTTAACACCTAAACGACGACCTATGGAATCGCGGTTATTTTGAGTTGAACCTTGACCTTTCTTGTGTGCCATTCTTTACTCCTTAAACTTTGATATCTTTTACTACAACGCGAGTAAATTGTCTTCTAAAACCGCGTTTGAGTTTAGAATCTTTTCTGCGTCTTTTTTTGTAAATCACAACTTTTTTATCTTTTCCGTGATTGATCACTTCCAAAACAACTTTTGCACCTGCTACGAAAGGCGCACCTACCTTTAATTCTTTATCATTGATAGCAAGAACTTCGCTTACTTCAATACTTGCTTTGCTTTCAGCTTCAAAGCGATCTAGTTTTAGCTCATCGCCAACACTTACTTTGTATTGCTTTCCACTGTGTTTGATAATAGCATACATTGCTTTTCCTTATAAATTGGTAGTACCATAAAGCACCGTAATAACGGATTTAAAAGCTTTAGTGGTTTAATAAAATTTCGATTTTACAAAATTTTTCTTTAATTTTTGATGAATTTAAGAAAGAGTTTAGAGTTTGAGAAAAATCAAACTCTAAAAATTTAAAAGCCTAGATTTACTCCGCCACCTTCTTGGGTTTCATAATTTGTATCACGACCTATAGTGTAGCCATTTCCACTACCAGTATTACTTAAAGGTCTGCAAATATCGCCCACTTTTACACTACCTTCTATGATTTTTGCATAAGAAAATTTAGGGCTTGTGCGAGTGATTTCAATACTTCCTGTTTTGCTTTCTACTCTTCCTGTATTTTCTTTTGTATAAGTATCTTTTATAACCTTCCCAAGAGCAAAACATTCATAAACATCACCTTGATTTAAGCTTTGAGAAAATATTACTTCATTGTTTTCAACAGCTGCAACCTTTAAAGGATAAATTGCATTTAAAATATCTCCTGAAATGCGGTTTGCAATTTGTTTGAGTGCAGCTTCATTGGCACTAAGACTATTGTCTTTAAGATTGACTTTCATGCTTAAAGTATTAGAAAATTTAATTTGTCTTGTAGCAAATAAAAGCACACGATAATCTACGATAACTTCAATTTCAGTTTTGCTTTTTCCTGTTAAATTGCTTGTTTTTTGTTTACCTTCAAGTCCTGAAATAGAAAACAATAAAATATAATCTGTTGCTAACATATTTTTAAGTTTATAAACTTCATCGCTAGCTGCGTCGCCACTTTTGATTAAAGCTTTTTCCATTTCATAATAGCCACTAGAATCACGGTCTAAAACATTAAATTTACGACTTTGCAATAAATCAGAAATGATTTTTTGTTGCAAAGCTGAGCCTATACCTCTTTTTGCAGCATCTGGAGTAGAATCAAAAACAGTAATACTTCTTCTATTATCTGCACTTAAACCTGGAGCTTGATACTTTTTTGTTGTTGTGGTTTTAAAAATCGTTACATTGGCTGTATATTTACCATTTGCATCTTGTTCAACACTATTGATTTCATAAGTATCAGCTCTACCTTTGGTGGCTTTTGAAATTTGCTCGCTGTAATTATCTTGTATATTTGAACCTGAATTATCAGTTGAAACGCTAGTATTAGATTTCTTAAGAGAATTGATGCTTACTCCACTCATTTTTCCTATAGCTTCTATAATGGCATTGTTTATCGCATCTTCCCTAGTCAAGCCTGTGCCTTCACCTGTACTTGATTTTGTTGAAGTTGTGGTTATAACTTTAGCATTAAGACTTAGGCTTAAAAATAAGCCTAAAAAAAGAATTTTAATTATTTTCATCTTTTACCTTTAAAAATCATCCATACTATTTACAACATTAGAGCTTCTTTGTATGCTAGAAGATTTTTTAGCTTCATTTTTTGTTGCATTTGACTTTGAATTTAAAGCCTCATTTGTGTTAGCTAAATTTTCATAAGAATAAAATCTCACAGCTCCTACATGTTCAATACCATTTTCACTTGTATAGCTCCATTTTTTAAGAGTACGAATACCACGAATTTTACCGCTTGCGCTTGCTTTTATTTTACTATTTACTTTGTCAATAATATTTGTTATGTTTTGAGTTTGTTCTTGAGTGGAACTATCATTAACATTAATACTTTGTTTGATGATTTCCTCGTAAGTATCACCAGTTGTTCTTTCATCTTTAAGACTTAAATTTGTATTAATAAACTCTATAATAGCAGCATCAGCCATAGTAAGTGCTGTTTCTTTGGCTCTATCTTCTAAAATATTTGTTTTTTTAGCATTGCTAGGATCTGCTACATAACCCCAGTTTCCATAACTTAAAATAATAGGTGCACCATTTTCATCATAAACTAAGCGAATTCCATATTCATTTAAAAAGCCTTTTGTATCTTTTGGCAGATACTCACTTATTGCCTTGCCTTTACCCTTAATAGCACTCTGTCTTGCTAGTGCCATATCTTTTGCTAATTGGCGAGTTTTATTGGAAATAATAGCAATAACACCTACATCATACTCACCTCTTCTTTGTGTAACTATAGTTTGCACAGGAACAAGTCCACTCATAGAACCTATGGCATTTGTCATAGTTTTATTAAGAAATTCTTGCTTTAATAAAGTCTTTTTTCTGTCTTCGCTTAAAGAATTTGTATCTATACCTAAATCTTTTAATGCCTTATCAAGCTGAGCACCAGCTAATTGTGTAAGTTTATTTAAAATTTGATCAACCTTATCACCTTTTGGCAATTCATCAAATTCCTTAGCATTAGTAGAATTGTCTGCTTCATAATTTTGAATCTTGCTTGTAGCAATTCTTCCAAAAGCATCTCTTATAAATTCGCTTTGCAAATTTAACATTGCTTTTTGGTAAGCATTTTGTAAAGCTTGTGCAAATTGTGGATCAGTATCATTTACAGCAACAGTACTTTTTCCAGTATAAAAAGTTTTTCCATCTTTGGTTATACCATATTCTATACCGAAATTATCCGCAAATTCTTCAAAAAAATCTTCAATTGATTTTGGGGTAATATCCTTAGTACTTGCGTCAGACATTTCATTTTGAGTATTTATATCTTGTTGTGTAATTTCTACAGGCTGGGAACCTTGTGCATAAAGTAAACTTGCCATAACTAAAGAGCCGATAAATAATATTTTTTTCATTTCGTATCCTTTTAAAAATCATAAAAAAAGCCCAAGCTAAACACTTGAGCTAAAAAATTTTATTCATAAATTAATTTTTATTTTACCAAGTAACTGATTTACTAGAACCGGTTTTATCAATAGTTTGCTCATCTTCCCAATAAACTAAACCTGATGTTAGATCAGTAAGTCTTAACAAGAAAAAGTATTCTACTTGAGTTTTACCATTGCTAAGTTTTACATTATCTTGTCTAATTTTACCCGCAAGAGAAAAATCAGGCGATACCAATGTCCCTTTTTTTGCTATGGTTTTTTGATTAAACTCATCATTATCTCTTAATTCTCTTACATCTTCACTCATGCTATCAAGTGCTCCGCCTGCAGCAACTGCTGAAGTTAGAACAAATTTACCTGATTTTCTTAATGCAGAAGTGATTTTTGCGGTGAGTTTTTCAGTATCGATTCTTTGCGGGGTATCATTCACAACCCTACCAATAGCAATAACCTTTCTTGTACCTGGTTTAATATTTGCAAAAGCAGGATCGCTTAACATACTATTTATCATAGTTTCAGCTGCACTTTCAAAATCTTGTCTATCAAGACCCAAGGTTAAAGCATCACCTTTTTTTATCTGACTTGCCTTTCCATCTGTATAAGCTATTTGCGCACAACCACTAAAAAGCAAAGCTCCAATAAGAGCTGTTCCTAAAATTTTTGTTTTTTTCATGATTTATCCTTCCTAAAATGAGATTAATTTTTTGCTTTAATTTCTAATCTAAAATCCTTCGCTCTTGTATCAGATGCAAGTTTACGAAGAATCACCTCTTGTCCTGCTGGAATTCTAAGGGCTTGATAGTCCTCATTTAAAACATCTCTTAGCACAAAACCATCTTTATCTAACCAATCCACTTTATAAATTACATCTTTAGCAAAAGTACTGCGTAAAATCACTTCAAATTCTAAATAACCATTGCTATTTATACGCTTTTGAAATTGTTTTACTAAACTTTTTGGTAAATTTGAATCTAAAATTACAGTATTTTGATTTGAATTTATTTGATAACTTGGTACACAAGCACTAAGTAAAAACATTAAAATAAATAAAATATTTTTTTTCATCTTTTAGCCTTATTTTTCCATGATAGCAACACTTGCGGGTAAATACGGAGCAAAAGAACGCACTATCACAAGAGCATTTTTATTTTTATCCAATGATTTTTGAAACAAAATATTGCCTTGTGGATCTTTGATTTCTAAATTTCCGTCGTTTTCTATTGTTGCTATGGCAATACTTTTTGGTAAACCTCTCCAAGAACGCACATCAGCTTTATTGGTTGCAGCAGTTGCTACTGCTGTTGCAAGACTTAGCCATCCACCTGTAGAGTCATTATTTGCAACAGCTACATTTAAAGTGGTTTTAATTATAGTTTGAGCTAAGGCTTTAGCAATCATTGCAGGCATATTTATTTTAAATTCAGTAGCGACAATATTGTCTAAATCTACAAAATCATTTGTATTTTGACCATTTATATTTAAATTTGCAAAAGAAGCTTCCCTTTTTTTCAAGGTTTGTAAAGCAATATTTGTGCTAATAATTTTTTTATCCACTATAAAAGGTAAGGTTAAAGCAAATTCATCCTTAACTACACCAAATCCATTTTCATAAACTACAAAAACATATTTTTTAGCTTTTTTGACTTTTATTTTTGTGGCATATTCTTTAAAAATTTTAGCCTCTTTTTTGATAGTTTTGTTTTTTGGATAAATAATAGCTACTTCTCTAAATAAATCTGCAGCTTTTCTATAATCTTTATCCATAAAGAAAAATATTGAAGCAAGATAAGTCGCATAAGGATTTATGAAATTTTTTGTTGTATCAAACTCTTTAAACAAGTTATCGTATTGTGCTTCTATAACTTTTGAGTTTTCATTCATATTTTTATCATAATTTTTATCTTCTTTTGCCTTATCTAAATCAGCACGATTTTTCTCAATTTCTTTAGCAAAATATTCTTTTGCCTTATCTTGACGCATTAAAGCACGATTAAACTCAACTCTTGCATTTTCATAATCATCTTCTTCCATATAGTTTAGAGCTTTATATATATTAACCATAATTCTTTCATATAAAGAACCATCATAATCAACTATAGTATCATTAAGCAAGGTTGTACCAACAAATTTAGCTGCTTTAGAGCCTACATTTTCTAAATCCACATCATATTTATAAGATTCTTCCGCAGCATCAAAAAATACATTACTTTTGTTAAAATCACCACAATTTCTAGCAATCAAACCTGCATTTAATCCTGTATAAATGACATCATCATTTTTTTTAATTTTTTCTAAATTTTGATTGAAAAAATCATCACCACAATATTTTTGTGTTAAAGTATTTTCAAATGTTGTATTTTGTTTAACCTGATTAACACAAGCTGTTAAAAAAAGGCAAACAATACCTGAAAAAATCAACCCAACTTTTATCTTCATTAAATTCCTTTCTTAAAGAAAATTGAAAATGAATATTATAACGTAGTATATACTTAAAAACTAATGAAAAAAATTTAACCCTAGGAGAAAAACCTAGGGTTTGATTTAAATAAGCATAGGAGCTAATACAAAGCCTAATACTACAGCAATTGCAATAGCTAAAACCCCTGGTATAAAGAATGAGTGATTAAATATAAATTTACCAATTCTAGTCGTTCCTGTATCATCCATTTGCACTGCACCTAACAAAGTGGGATAAGTTGGAAGTACAAAAAGTGCTGAAACTGCTGCAAAACAAGCTACAAGCATATAAGAATCATGCGGATTTGCTGCTGAAATTCCTAAAGCAGTGATAATTACAGGTACAATGGCCTTTGCGGTTGCTGCTTGAGAATATAAAAGCATACTTGCAAAGAAAAATGCAACTGCTAACATAGCAGGGGTTTGTTTAACCCAGTCGCCTGCTACTTCTTTGATAGAAGCTTCGTGTCCTGCAACAAAAGTATTTCCAAGCCATGCTACACCAAAAACACAAACACAAGCAGTCATACCGCTTTTAAATACACTAGTGTCAAGAATTTTACCTGGTTCAACTTTACAAAGCCAAGTGATCAAAGTTGCTGCAGTAAGCAAAAAGCTCATAATAGCTGCATCTCTTGGAACCACAACAGGATCAATCCATTTAATATTACTTGAAATTGCGGTTGCATAAAGTACAACTGCCAAAACAGTGATCAAGAAAATTACCACTGAAAGTTTAGCACCTGGTTTATCTTCGCCATGCAAAACAGCTCCTGCATCCTTTACAAGTCCTGCTTTTAAGCGTTCTTGATAAACGCTATCTTTGCTTAAATCCATAGGAGTGATTAAACTCACTATAAAAGCTGCAAGCATACAAGCTACAAAAGTTGTGCTAATCCAAATTCCAATTAAAGTTGGATAATTCCATCCAAGTGGCTCTAAAACTCCGCTCATATAAACCACAGCTGCACTTACAGGAGAAGCAGTGATTCCAATTTGCGAAGAAACAACCATTAATGAAAGTGGAACACTAGGTTTTATGTTTTGAGATTTTGCAACATCAACTACAACAGGCATTAAAGAAAATACCGCATTTCCTGTTCCTGCTAAAATTGTAAGCAACCACCCACAAGCTGGAGCTAAATAATTTATAAATTTAGGACTTGATCTTAAAATTTTTTCTGTCACCCTTACCATGTAATCAAGTCCACCTGCTTGTTGCATAGCAGAAATTGCTGCAATAGCTGCAGCAATAATTAAAATAACATCCCAAGGAATATTACCAGGTTTCATACCTAAAACAAGTCCTAGTATAACTACACCTAATCCTCCAGCATAACCTATAGCAATACCGCCTAGGCGAATACCGATAAAAATCGCCCCAAGAAGGACGATTACTTGCAAAATTATCATTATATCCATATTAAATCCTAAAATGCTATTTTTTAGCTTCCATGTGAGGATTTAGCATATTTGATGGAGTTAAAATTTCATCAATTTGCTCTTTGCTTAAAAGCCCTCTTTCAAGCGCAATATCAGCCACTCTTTTTCCAGTGTTCATTGCCTCTTTGGCTATAGAAGCTGAATTTTCATAACCAATATAAGGATTTAAAGCTGTTACTATACCTACTGAATTATAGACAAAGTCTGAACAAATTTTTTCATTTGCGGTAATACCATCTATACATTTATCAGCTAAAGTATACATTGCTTTTTCTAGCATTACAACAGAATTAAATAAGCTATATGCTACAACTGGTTCAAAAACATTAAGTTGTAATTGTCCACCCTCACAAGCAAAAGTTACAGTTACGTCTGCTCCAATAACAAAATAACAAACTTGATTAACTACTTCAGGAATAACAGGATTTACCTTACCTGGCATGATAGAACTACCTGGTTGCATTTTTGGAAGATTAATCTCATTAAGACCACATTTTGGACCACTACTTAAAAGTCTTAAGTCATTACATACTTTAGAAAGTTTTGTTGCAACACGTTTTAAAACACCTGAAATTTGTACATAAGCTCCCGTATCTTGAGTCGCCTCGATTAAATCCTCAGCCACAGTATATTCAAAACCTGTCACTTCTCTTATTTTTCTTTCTACAACCTTCGGATAATCAGGATGAGAATTAATTCCTGTTCCAATAGCAGTTCCACCCAAATTGATCTCTAAAATCAATTTTCTAGCTTCTAATACTCTTTGTATATCTTCACCTATCATTACGGCAAAAGTTTTAAATTCACGACCTAAAGTCATAGGTACAGCATCTTGCAGTTGGGTTCTACCCATTTTAAGAACATCTTTAAATTCTTCAGCTTTTCTCTCATAAGCTTTTTTTAGATGTTCCATAGCTTTTGCCAAATCACTTAAATAATCATGCAAGGCAAGGTGTAAAGCTGTAGGATAAGCATCATTAGTACTTTGGCTTAAATTAACATGATCATTTGGATGAAGATATTGGTATTCACCTTTTTTATGACCCATAAGTTCAAGTCCTATGTTTGCTATAACTTCATTAGCATTCATATTTGTACTTGTTCCAGCACCTCCTTGGATCATATCTACTACAAATTGATCATAAT
Source organism: Campylobacter sp. CH246 (assembly GCF_004378835.1). Classification (NCBI taxonomy): domain Bacteria; kingdom Pseudomonadati; phylum Campylobacterota; class Epsilonproteobacteria; order Campylobacterales; family Campylobacteraceae; genus Campylobacter; species Campylobacter sp. CH246. The sequence continues at coordinate 50,486 of NZ_RYYA01000007.1, read as the reverse complement.
ACCCACCTTCTAAAATTTTATCACACGCTTTAATAATCGCATCTTGGATATTTTTATCCAAAAGACCTAATTCATGATTTGCCATAGCTGCAGCTTTTTTTACTCTAGCCAAAGCCCTAACAAAGCGAGGAAAATCTTTTAATCTATCATGAGAAATATCAAAATTTTCAACAGCTCTAAAAGTTTGCACTCCATAATAAACCTCATCAGAGATTTCCAATTCCCCAATAAAATCATGTTCTTTTCTTGTTCCCATTTTGAACCTTTCATAAAAGTATTTTAATTTTAAATCAAAATTTTTGATTTAAATCATAAAATAATAATATTGCATTTTTAGTTAATAATTGGTTAATAAATAAATTACTTTAAAGATATAATAAATTAAGTGTATTTATATCCTAAATTATTTCTTTATATTTAACTTTTATTAATATAAAAATTTATCTATTTTAAAAAATTAAAATATTTTTGAAAGTTTTTTGATAAAATAAATTTTTAATAATTTTAATAATTTTAAGAAAAATATGGAAAAAATTACAATAAACATAGATAAGATTAAAATAAATGATGACTGGAAAGAATTTTTAAGAGACGAATTTCAAAAAAAATACTTTCTAGAAATCAAAAAACAATACCTAAATGCGATTAATCAAAACATAATTATTTATCCGCCTGCGAATTTAATCTTTAATGCTTTTAATTTATGTCCTCTAAAAGAAATTAAAATCATTATCCTAGGACAAGATCCTTATCATCAACCAAATCAAGCAATGGGGCTTAGTTTTTCGGTTCCAAAAAATGTAAAAATCCCGCCAAGTCTTAATAATATTTTTAAAGAATTACAAAATGATTTAAACATCACTCCAGCAAAAAGTGGAGATTTAAGCTCTTGGGCAAAACAAGGAGTTTTACTCTTAAATTCTATTCTTAGCGTTGAAGCAAATAAAGCAGCTAGCCATAGTTCGTGGGGTTGGCAAGAATTTAGTGATGCTGTAATACATAAATTAAGTAATGAAAAATCAGGGCTTGTTTTTATGCTTTGGGGAAATTACGCAAAAAGCAAGGAGATTTTGATTGATAATACTAAGCATTTGATTTTAAAAGCAGCCCACCCAAGCCCTTTAGCTAGAACAGGATTTTTAGGTTGTAAGCATTTTTCAAAGGCTAATGAATTTTTAAAAAAAGTTGGTAAAATTCCTATAGATTGGAAAATAGTTTAAAAAATTATTTTAAATTTTAATAAAAATATTAAAATATATTTATTTATTTAAAAATAAATCATATTTCTATGAAATATATTGTAATAAAATAACTCAAAAATTAATTCTTAAGGAGAAAAATGAAAACCATTGGTATTATAGGCGGAATGAGTTTTGAAAGCACTATTACTTATTATAAAACAATAAATCAAGCTATAAATGATAAATTAAAATCTTTAAATTCTGCAAAAATTTTACTTTATAGTGTTAATTTTGAAGAAATAGAAAATTTACAAAGCCAAGATAAATGGCAAGAAGCTGCACAAATTTTGACTCAATGTGCTAAAAAATTAGAACTTGCAGGGGCTAATTTTATAATAATTGCAACTAATACTATGCATAAGGTTTTTGATGAAATTCAACAAAATATAAATATCCCTATTTTACATATTGCAAAAAGTTCTGCTAAGGCTTTAAAACAAGAAAACATACAAAAAATTGGTTTATTGGGTACTAAATACACAATGACTCAGGATTTTTATAAAAAAGTACTGATTGAAGAAAATATTAGCGTTATTACTCCTAGTGATGAAGATATAAAAATCGTTAATGATATTATTTTTAATGAGCTTTGCAAGGGTGAAATTAAACAAGAATCTAAAGAAAAATATTTAAATATTATAAAAAACTACAAAAAAAAGGAGCAAATGGAGTGCTTTTAGCTTGCACTGAAATTGGTTTATTAATATCCAAAAATGATACAAATATCAAAATTTTTGATATAAGTCTTATTCACGCCCTTGATGCTGCTAATGAAGCTTTAAAAGATTTATAATTAAAAGATGCCCAAAAATGGGCAAATTGCAATATTTTGAAAAGATTTATACTTATATCGGTTTAAATCTTATCTTGCTTTATAGTTTGCTATCTTTTTCTAATTGATTGATATTTAGCATTATAAATTTATAGCTCAGATAAATTACTAAAGGCCAAGCCAATAAAAACAAAGCATGTAACATTTTTTCTCCTTAATACGCGTGATCATCGTTTGCGATTTCTTCGCGTGTGATTTTTACTTTATCCATTGCATTCCAAACATAGATAATATAAGCTAAAACAAAAGGTACAAGTAAAGACACATAAGCCATGACGCTTAGAGTATAATAGCTTGAACTTGCATTTTTTAAAGTTAAAGAACTTTGTAAATCACTTAAAGATGGGTAAAAAGCACTTTGACCTAAACCAATGCTTGATAATAAAGCAAAAACTGTTAAAACCGTTCCAAGTCCTAGGGTAAAAATAGCTTTAGAGCAACCTTTTGCTCCTTGAACCATACCTAAAAGCACTAAAATCACACCAACAACAAGCAAAACAGCAAAAATCATTTGATTTAAGAAATTATATAAATACAAATTCGCACTCATGCTTACAACTCCATTTGCATCTACACTAAAACCATCTTTTAAGAAAATCCACACTAAAAAACCTAAGAAAAAAGGTAAAAATAAAATGCTATTGACCATGAGTTTTTTCATAGCTCTTATTTTGATATTCTCATCATTGATATTGTTCATAAAATACGCTGCACCTAAAAGCCTTGCTAAAAATACTAAAGCTAAGCCTAAGAGATAATTAAAAGGATTAAGTAAAAGTTCTAAGCCATGCAAAGGATTTTGCCAAGAAACAAAATTATGCTCATTTAAGATAAATTCAGAGCCGCTAAAAAAGCTACTTACCGCAACTCCGATTAAAAACACACCTAAATAGCCATTGATTTTAAGAAAAATTTCATAGGTTTTAGAGCCATAAACATTATTTTCTTTTTTGCGATATTCATAAGCTACAGCTTGCAAGATAAAACAAAATAAAATACAAAGCCAAGCCCAATAAGCACCGCCAAAACTTGTACTATAAAAAAGTGGAAAAGCCGCAAAAGCTGCTCCACCAAAAAGTACGAGAGTTGTAAAACCAAGCTCCCATTTACGCCCTAAAGAATTGACTAGCATGGTTTTTTCAAGCTCATCCTTGCTAAGCTCATCGATTAAAGTCTGTCCGCCTTGGACAAAAAACATAAAAACCAAAAGTCCGCCGAGCAAACTTAAAATCAACCACCAATAAATTTGCAAACCTTCAAATTCTAAACCAAAAAACATTATTTTTCTCCTTTGCCCATAAGTGGAGTATGTCCTGCATGTGCGTCAAAACCTTTTTTAATCTGAGTAAGCATGATTTTAACTTCTGCAATCAATAAGGCTGTAAAAAGTACTGCAAAAATCCAAAATGAAATTTGAACATTGACTTTTCCAAGTTGTGTTGCTGCGATATGTACAGGAAGCAAGTCTTGAATTGCCCAAGGTTGTCTGCCTACTTCAGCAACAATCCAACCTGCTTCAGCGGCAATATAACCCAATGGAATGGATAACAAACACACCCAAAGTACTTTTCTAAATTTCTCAATATCATTTGCCATGGTAAGATAAAGCGTAACGATGAAAAGTAAAAAGAAAAAACTTCCTAAAGCAACCATGATATGAAAGCTATAAAAAGTTAAAGCCACAGGTGGAATAGTATCGCTTGGTTTTTCTAAATATCCATAACCAAAATCTTTAAAATGAGTTTCTAAAATGGATTTGTGATTTGCCATAGCTATTGTATCATTGTTTTCTTTAGCAAGTTTATAGTCTTTTAGAGCTTGTATAGCGATTTTTCCTCTATCGATACGATTTTGCATAGGTTCTATACCTTTGCTTTCATTTCCATAGATCAAATCTTCAATTCCTGGAACAAAAGAATTTGGATCACGGTTTCCTAATATAGAAAGAGCGTAAGGTATAGTAATGTCAAATAAAAACACACTTTCGTTATTATCTATGGTTTTTTTAGGATTTAAAATTCCAAAAGGTACAAGTCCTGCACGATGTTCACCTTGATAAACCCCTTCCATAGCTGCAAGTTTCATAGGTTGAGTTTGAGTTACACGGTAAGCGCTTTCATCTCCGCTGAAAAACAAAAAGATTGAACAAACCAAACCAAAACTAGCTCCTACAACTAAGCTTTTTTTAGCCTCGATAATATGGCGTCCTTTTAACATAAACCAAGCTGAAATTCCCATTACAAATAAAGCTGAAATCACATAACCACTGCCTATGGTATGTAAAAATTTTGAAATAGCTACAGGAGAAAGTGCTACTTCAAAAAAGCTTTGCATTTCATTTCTTGCTGTGTCAGGGTTAAAGCTCATTCCTACAGGATATTGCATCCAACCATTTGCCACTAAAATCCAAAAAGCAGAAAGATTACTTCCTATAGCCACACACCAAGTTGAAAGTAAGTGAAAACCCTTGCTTACTTTATCCCAGCCAAAAAACATAACTGCAAAAAAAGTAGCCTCTAAAAAAAATGCCATAATACCTTCAACCGCCAAAGGTGCACCAAAAATATCACCCACAAACCAGCTATAATTTGCCCAGTTTGTTCCAAATTCAAATTCCATTATAATGCCTGTAGCTACACCGATAGCAAAATTTATAGCAAATAATGAAAGCCAAAATTTGGTGATTTTTTTCCATCTTTCATTTTTAGTTTTTACATAGATGGTTTCCATGATAGCGATCATAAAAGACAAGCCTAAGGTTAAAGGCACAAACAAAAAATGATAAAGTGCAGTTAAAGCAAACTGCGCTCTTGACCAATCAACGCTACTAAGTTCGTTCATTTATTTTCCTTCGAGTGTAAGATTTTTGAGTACAAAAGTGCTTTTTTCTTTGTCGCTTTTAAAAATAGAATTAAAATTTACATCAAAAACAAAAAGTTTTAAAATCACAAACATAACAAAAAGTTTGATAAAAATAATTTTCCAAAGGGTCTTTCCAAGAGTTAAATTTTTAAAACCTTCTTTGTAAAAATTAAAAATTTGAGAGATGCTAAAATATAAGTGTTTAAGATACATGTAAATTCTACCTTTAAAAACAACAAAATAAAACATTTTTAAAAAGCGGAAAATTATAATGAAATTTATGTTATTATTTTCTTAAAAATTTAAATACATATCAAGGTTTTTAATGCAAAAAATTATAGTTTTTATTTTATGTTGTTTTATGACTTTTTTTCTTTATGCATGTTCTTCTAAATTAAAATGTAAATCCTTTGGGGCGTTCATTTGGAGAATTTGAAGATACTGATCCTTTAAAACTAGGACTTGAACCTACTTTTCCTACCAATCAAGAAATTCCAAGTTTAATTAGCGGTGCTGATTTAATACCTATTACTCCTATTACCCCACCTTTAACTAGAACAAGCAATAGTGCCAACAATAATGCAGTAAATGGGATCAATCCTCGCTTTAAAGACGAAGCTTTTAATGATGTTTTAATTTTTGAAAATCGCCCTGCGGTTTCTGATTTTTTAACCATTTTAGGCCCTAGCGGAGCAGCTTTAACGGTTTGGGCTTTAGCACAAGGAAATTGGATTTGGGGCTATACTTTAATCGATAGTAAAGGATTTGGCGATGCTAGAGTTTGGCAACTTTTGCTTTATCCTAACGATTTTGCAATGATTAAAAATGCCAAAACCAATACTTGTCTTAATGCTTATGGTAATGGAATTGTCCATTATCCTTGCGATGCAAGCAATCACGCACAAATGTGGAAACTTATCCCTATGAGCAATACAGCGGTTCAAATTAAAAATTTAGGAAATGGAAAATGCATACAAGCACCTATTACAAATCTTTATGGTGATTTTCACAAGGTTTTTAAAATTTTTACCGTAGAGTGTGCAAAAAAAGATAATTTTGATCAACAATGGTTTTTAACTACTCCGCCTTTTACCGCAAAACCTTTATATCGCCAAGGAGAGGTACGATGAAAAAAATTATATGTTTATTTTTATCTTTTAACCTTACTTTTGCAAATTTAGAAAATTTTAATGTTGGCACTTTGGAATTTGCAAGGCTCATCCGCAGCCACAAAAAGCGAATGGAGTGTTAGCGTAAGACAACTTGTAAGTGGAGCAAACCCCTTAGATATCTTAATGATACAAGAAGCAGGAACTTTACCAAGAACAGCCACTCCAACAGGACGCCATGTGCAACAAGGTGGAACACCTATTGATGAATATGAGTGGAATTTAGGAACTCTTTCAAGGCCTGATAGGGTTTTTATTTATTATTCTCGCGTTGATATAGGAGCTAATCGTGTAAATTTAGCTATAGTTTCAAGAATGCAGGCTGAAGAAGTGATTTGTTTTACCTCCGCCTACTACAGTTTCAAGACCCATTATAGGAATTCGCAATGGAAATGATGCTTTTTTCAATATCCATGCTTTAGCTAATGGAGGAACAGATGTAGGAGCAATTATCACAGCCGTAGATACACATTTTGCAAATATGTCTCAAGTTAACTAGATGATAGCAGAGGATTTTAACCGTGATCCTTCTACTATAACAAGTACAGCGGATAGAGAATTAGCAAATAGAATTAGAGTGGTTTTTCCCACTAGCGCAACTCAAACAAGCGGAAGAACTCTTGATTATGCAATTAGCAGGAAATTCAAACAGACAACAAACCTATACTCCACCGCTTTTAGCTGCGATTTTAATGCTTGCAAGTTTAAGATCATTTTTAGTAAATTTTAGGACATTTAATATGAAAAAAATTATTACTTTGTTTTTTTATGTTTATAACTTTAGCCTTTGCAACTCTTGCTGGAAATTTGAAAGATTTTACCGAAATGGTTTCTATAAAGAAGCTCGAAAACGGGAATTTTTAGTGCCTTTAGGGATACCTCAAAAGATCCTATTGATCAAAATTTGGAATATTAAAGAAATTGTTTTAAGCAATGAGTTAAAACAAAAAGATAAATTAGCTAATGAACTTCCTTTTGGTTATGTGTAATTTACAAATCCAAAGGAAAACGATCTTTGTTTGACTATCTTAGAAGATGGAACCTTTGGAGCAAAATCTTGTCAAGATGATCTAAAAGATAGTAAATTAGAAACTGTATTTTTATAATACCAACAACAACTTCAGCTGTGCAAATTCGTTCTTTAGTTTTGGAATCTGATGAATGTATAGTAACTTTTTTTAATCCAAATATTCCTATACAAAAACGCTTTGGAATAGCCCCTTGCACCTTAGATTCTAATTTTTTGCTGAAGTAAATAAACTAATGATTATAACCCCATCTTTAACAGCTGCTACCCCTTTAGAATAAGTTCTATTTTTATATTGATTTAATATTTATGATATTACTAAAATACACAAAATAATTAATAATAATACAATGTAATTTACCTTACTCTATAATTCTTTTATTTTAATTTAATTTTTTGTTACAATAAATTTATACATAATAATTATCAAGGAGGAAAAATTGGAACAAATTTTAACATGGCAACAAGTTTATGACCCTTTTTCAAACATTTGGGTAAGTGCTTTAGTGGCATTTTTACCTATACTATGTTTTTTAGTTTGTTTGGTTGTTTTAAAACTTAAAGGCTATCAAGCAGGTTTTTTAACTGTTATACTTGCTACTTTGATAGCTTTATTTGCCTATAAAATGCCTTGGAATTTAGTGGGTGCAAGTTTTATTCAAGGTTTTACAAATGGTATGTGGCCTATAGCTTGGATTATCATCGCGGCAATCTTTCTTTACAAACTTTCTATCAAATCAGGTTCTTTTGAAATCATTAAAAAAAGTGTGATGAGTATTACCCCAGATCATAGAATTCAAGTGATTTTAATAGGTTTTTGTTTTGGTTCATTTTTAGAGGGTGCTATAGGTTTTGGTGGCCCTGTGGCTATAACTGCTGCACTTTTAGTAGGACTTGGCTTGCGTCCTTTGCAAGCTGCAGGGCTTTGTCTTATCGCAAATACCGCTCCTGTTGCTTTTGGTGCGGTGGGGATTCCTATCATTGCTATGGCAAATCTTGTTGGCATAGAACAACATTCAGTTTCTGCCATGGTAGGTAGAATGCTAGTTCCTTTAAGCCTTACTATACCTTTTTTCATAGTTTTTTTAATGGATGGATTTAAAGGTATTAAAGAAACTTTTCCAGCTATTTTAGTTGCGGCGCTAAGTTTTACAACTACTCAATTTTTAAGCTCAAATCACCTAGGAGCGGAATTACCTGATATTATTTCAGCTGTGGTTTCTTTAGCAGTTACGACTGTATTTTTGAAATTTTGGAAACCAAAAAATATTTTTAGATTTGACAATGAAAGCAATTTCACTCAAGATAACACCTTAAGTTTTAATCAAATTTTAAAAGCTTGGTCACCTTTTATTTTACTCATTGTTTGTATTATCATTTGGACACAACCTTGGTTTAAAGCCCTCTTTGACAAGGACGGAATTTTAAGCTATACAAGTATTACTTTACAATTTAGCAATATCACAACTGGAATTTTAAGCCCTTCTATCACAGGCATAGGAGAAGCTAAGCCTTTATCTTTGGCCTTGGGTGTAGATTTAATCAATGGAAAAACCGTAGCTCAAGCAGGAACAGCGATTTTACTTGCCGCTTTTCTAACTATAGCTATTTTAAAAATCAAAGCCGAAGATGCTGCAGAATGCTTTTGGGTTACCTTAAAAGAAATGGCTATACCTTGTATCACCATAGGTTTGGTTGTGGCCTTTGCTTTTATCTCTAAAAATAGTGGTATGAGCACTACTTTAGGACTTGCTTTTGCACACACAGGTGATGCTTTTTCTTTCTTTTCACCAATCATTGGCTGGATAGGGGTATTTTTAACAGGCTCTGATACAAGTGCTAATTTACTTTTTGGAACCTTGCAACAAGTAAGCGCTCAAAAACTAGGTATTAGTGAAGCTTTATTTTTAGCAGCTAATTCAGTAGGTGGGGTTGTTGGAAAGATGATCAGTCCACAAAGCATTGCTATAGCTTGTGCAGCGGTTGGACTTGTGGGAAAAGAATCTGATCTTTTCAAATTCACATTAAAATATTCTGTAGCTTTTATTATTTTAATAGGAATTTGGACTTGCATTATAGCTTTTTTCTTACAAGGAATCATCCCTGAAGTTATAGTGAAATAATTAAAAAAATTTAAGTTTTATTTCAACAAATATTCGTTTTTAGAATATTTGTTAGAAATTTTACTTTGCTTTTATTTTTACAGGATTAGAATATTTATCCTAAATTATCCTAAAAGGAGAAAAATGATGAAAAAAGTGTATTTTTACGCCACATGCTTAGGAAGCGCTGCTATGCAACAAAGCGTTTTAAATGCGATAAAACTTTTAAGGCGTGAGGGTATTGAAGTGATTTTCAAAAAAAATCAAACCTGTTGCGCCCAACCTTCTTTTAACTCAGGTTATTTCGATGAAAGTCGTGAGATCGCTTTATATAATGTAGATTTATTTGATAAAGATTATCCCATCGTTGTACCCAGTGGTTCTTGTGCGGGTATGATGAGTCATGACTATAAAGAGCTTTTTAAAAACAGACCTGAATTTTCCAAAATAAAAACTTTTAGCTCTAGAGTGATAGAACTTTCACAATACCTTGATGAAGTTTTAAAAGTAGATTATGAAGATAAAGGTGCACCTATAAAAGTAACTTGGCATTCTAATTGCCATGCTTTAAGAGTGCAAAAAAGCATACAAGCGAGTAAAAATCTTATCAAAAAACTAAAAAACGTAGAATTAGTAGAACTTCAATACGAAGAAGAATGCTGTGGTTTTGGAGGAACCTTTTCAGTAAAAGAGCCTGAAATTTCAAATGCTATGGTAAGAAGCAAAATCAAAGATATACAAAATAGCGGTGCAAAATATCTCATCAGTGGTGATGGAGGTTGTCTTTTAAATATAGATGGCACAATGAAAAGAATGGGTTTGGATATAAAAGGCATACATTTATATGACTTTTTACTTAAACGCTTAGAAGGAGAGAGACTATGAGTCAAAAAATTCCTCACGAACAAATCGTTCAAATTAAACTCAATGACAAACAAATGCAAGAAAATTTAATGACTGCCATGCATACTTTGCAAAAAAATAGACTCAATGTTATTGATGCTAGATTTAAAGACTGGCAGGGCTTAAGAGCTAAAGCTAAGCAAGCTAAAAATAATGCCTTAATGAGCTTAGAAGAAAGACTTTTAGAATTTGAAAAAAATGCTACAAAAAATGGCATTAAGGTGCATTGGGCAAGTAGTGATGAAGATGCCTGTGAAATCGTCTATGAAATCATGAAAGAAAAAAATATCACCAAGCTTTTAAAAGGCAAGTCTATGGCAAGTGAAGAAATAGGCCTAAATCACTACCTAGAAAAAAAAGGTTTAAAAGCTATAGAAACCGATCTTGGAGAGCTTATTTTACAGCTTAATGAAGAACCCCCTTTACATATAGTTGTACCTGCCATACATAGAAACCGCCATGAAATCGGAGAAATTTTCAAAGAAAAATTAGGAGCAAATTTAGAAAACGATGAACCCGAAAGTTTAAATGCGGTGGCTAGAGAATATTTAAGAAAAGATTTTGAAGGCTTAAAACTTGGACTTAGTGGGGTCAATTTTGCCATGTCAAGAGAAGGAGCTTTTTGGCTTATAGAAAATGAAGGAAATGGTAGAATGTGCACTACAGCACCTGATATTCATATCGCACTTTGTGGTATAGAAAAAGTCATGGAAAGCTTTGAAGATGCGGCTACTATGGTTTCTTTACTTACTCCTTCAGCCACAGGACAGTTTATACCAACTTATAACAATATCATTACAGGCCCTAGAAAAAATGGAGATTTAGATGGTCCTAAAGAAGTACATGTGATTTTATTTGATCACAATCGCTCTAAAATGTTAGCTCATGAGGATTATTATGAGGCTTTGCGTTGTATTCGATGCGGGGCTTGTATGAATTTTTGCCCTGTTTATGATCAAATCGGCGGACATGCTTATCAAACCACTTATCCAGGACCTATAGGAGAAGTAATCAGTCCTAATATTTTTGGTATAGATCATACAGGAGATATTTTGAATTTCTGTTCACTTTGTGGGCGTTGTTCTGAAGTTTGTCCAGTGCAAATTCCTTTGGCTGATCTTATTCGCAAATTAAGATGTGATAAAATAGGACAAGGTAAAAATCCACCTTTAGGAGCAAATAATGTTCATCACAATGCCCTAGAAGCCTTTACTTTTAAACAATTTAAAAATATCGCAACCAATGGCGATAAATGGCGTTTTTCACTTTCAAAAGTACATTATTTCAACTGGACGGTACAAAATTTCGCAAGCATTTTGCCTGTGATTAAAAAATGGTACGCTTTTAAAGAATTACCTCAAATTAAAATGGATCTTTATAAAGAAGTGCAAAAACTAGAAGGAGTAAGCTATGAGTAAAATCGATGAAATTTCAAGCAAAAGCAAAGCAAATATTTTAGAACATCTTAAAAAAGCTTACAAAGAAACAACTTTCACACGCATTGAAAGTATAGATCCTGTAGAACATATCCAGACAACCCAAGATATGCTTACAGAAATGAAGCAAAAAATGAGCGATAACAAATACATCGTTGAAAATGCTACAAAAGATACCTTAGAAGAAAAAATCAATGAAATTGTCGCAAAATATGGCTTTAAAAGTATGATTTATGGAGCGGATTTAAATTTAAATTTAGAACAAATCAAAGCAGAAAAAAAGATTTGCTTTGATAAAGAAATCGAAAATTTAAGATCTGAAGTTTTTCATAGTGATTTTTCCATCATTCACGCAAGAGCAGGGGTAAGCTCTCACGGAGTTGCACTTATACCTTCAAGTAAAACCCAACCTAGAATGCTAAGCCTTGCACCTAAACTTTGCATAGTATTGCTTAAAAAAGAAAATGTTGTTAAAAGTCTTAGCGAAGCTTTAAATTTAGTAAAAAAAGAAAATGAAATTTTACCTACTAATATCTTATTTATAGCAGGGCCTTCAAGAACAGCAGATATAGAACTTATCACTGTTTTTGGTGTTCATGGGCCACAAATTGCACATATTATTATTTACTGATTCTATACTAGAATCAGTAAGTCTTAATTTTTAATATTAATTATATATATTTTTTATATTATATAAATATAAATAAAATAAATAATTTCTAATTAATAATATTTCACTCAAATATATTAAATTAATTTTAAATACAAAAATTAAAGAAGGTGCTTTTAGATAAAACTAATTCCAACTTGGAATGAAAAATACAGTATTCATGACACAATGATTGACATTCAACACCAAAAACTTTTTGAACTTGCAAGCAAGGTTGAAAGTGCTGTTTATAAATTTGCAAAACGAGAAGAACTCAAAGAAATTTTAACAGAACTTTTTAACTATATGAAAGAACATTTTAGTAATGAAGAAGATTATATGCAAGAAATTCATTATCCTTATTTAAATGAACACAAAATCATGCATAAAATATCATTCGTGATATGTCTTATCTTATACAAAACATAAAAACCACTAATGATTTAAAAGAGAAGCTTTACACAGTTTCTAAAAAATGGCTTTTAGAACATATACTCTATAAAGATATGAAAGTTGAACAATACAGAAGATCTTCTTTAACTTCTGAAGATGATGGGGAAGTAAGCTTTGAAGAAGTCAAAGAAGAAAAAGATGATGAAAATACAGTTTATCTTTATACATGCGAATGCGTAGAACAAATGCATGATGTACCATTTGGAATTTATCAAAAAATTCAACTTAAGGGCGTAAAATTTAAATGTAAAAAATGCAAAGAAGTCATACAGTTTTATAAAAAATATTCATCAAATTTCTAATTAACTATTTATGCGTTAAAATAATAAATTAAAGTATAAGTTAGACAAAGAAGGAAATTTAATGGATAAAAAAAATAAAATATTTTATTTTGGATAAATTTGACTATTCCTATCCTATACTAACCAAAGATACAAAATGCTCATTTTGTGAAAATTTTTTCCCGATAGAATATAGCTCAAACTTAAAAACAATAGAAAAAGAATGTCCATTTTGCAATAATAAAATGGACATTAAACTAAAGACTAAGCCTTAGTTTTACTTACAATATTAATAATATTTGAAGCTACTTCATCAGCAAGTTCTAAATGAGAAGTAAAGCCTACACAAGAACAATTAATCTCGCCTAAAACATATTTATCATTGCCCTTTTCATCAATATCTAAAATAAAATCAGCCGTCCAAATCAATGGTAAGTCGTAATTGCCTAATTTTTCCCTTACCTTAGGAAGCTCGCCTAAAAACATATCCACCAAAGTTTTCCAATCTTCTGGCTTATCATAGCGATATTTTGCCCCACTAAAAAGCGTAGCAGAAAAAGCATCGGCATCTTCGGCTGGTTTTTTATGCACTACATTTACAGGGGTGTTATAAAGCATTAAAAGTCTGATTTCACCTTCTTTAATGCGCGGTAAAAAAGTCATATCCACAAGCATACCATTATCACCTATAATATATTGCTCGCAAAAATCCATAAATTCCCCAAGCTCTCTATGTTCTACATGATTATCCTTAGCTTCTGTACATTTGATTTTTGTGTTTAAAGGCAAACTATCTCCACTAACATTACCCTCTACACTCACACGCCAAATTCCCTCTCCTGTAGAGCCACGATTTTGTTTTAAAACCCTTTCACCTTTAGCCAAACTTTTTGGAAAATTTTCTTTAAAAGTCTTAATATCATAGTAAGCATAAGTATCGCTTGGAACAAGATCAGTGTCTGCTAATTTTGTAAGTGCATCTTTAGCGCCATAACCTATCATAGCATCAGGATGAGGCATACCTACAAGCTTGTCGGCACAAAGTTTTCTTAACATATCAAAATACTCATTTTCTTCTTTAAGATTACCAGGATTGATGCGAGAAACATAACCATCAAAATTTTCTTTTACATATTTGTAAATTTCATCTTTTTTACCCACTTCAAAAAAAATCACCTCAGCATTCCAACCCTTAGCTTTTAAGGCATTTACCATAGGCATGGTATCTTTTCTATAACCATCTTCACCTTTATCACTCCCACCTTTAACTTCGAAAAAAACAATATTTTTTTTCATTATTTTTACTCCTTATCTAAGATATAAATAATTATTGCGTAAACATATTGCAAAAATTAAATAAAAATATTTATATATTTTATCTAGCATTTATAAAACTGCTATTAGTCTTATAAGCGATTTCAATTAAGCTTTTACTTATCAAGCTTGATGCTTGTCCTTCTAGGCGGTTAAGAAATTTATCAATCTTATCTTCTTCTTTCCAAACAGGATTTGAAACATTAGCAAGTTTTTCAAGCTCCTTTTTAGCATTTTCATAATTACTAAGCTCATCTATAAGACCAAGCTCCTTAGCCTTGGCAGCTAAAAACACTCTTGCATTTGCCCATTGATCTTTTTTGTTAAGATCTAATGCTCTTTCCTTGGCAACAAAACCTGTAAAAAGATCATAACTTTGATCAATTAAACCCTGTAAAAAATTTCTTTCATTCTCATTCCAAGCTCTTGCAAAAGTTCCAGCACTTTTAAATTCACCCGCTTGAATAGTTTGTTCTTTAATACCAAGTTTATTAGCCAATCCACTTAAATCAGCTCCTTGCATAATCACACCGATAGAGCCTATAAAGCTTGCCGGATTGGCTAAAATTTTATTTGCTCCAACTCCTGCTAAATAACTTCCACTTGCCATAGTTCCACTTGCATAAACAAGCACAGGCTTTTCAATTTTTAAATCCTCTATAGCTAGAGCTAGTTCCATACTAGGAGCAAAAGCTCCACCAGGAGAGTCTATAACAAAAAGCACTCCTTTGATATTGCTATCATTTTTAGCATTGATAATTTTTTCCAAAACCGCAGAGCTGTCAAAAATTTCACCCTTTAAATCAATGCGTTCTAAATTTGCAAGATTAGAGCTTGAATTTGCACTAGGCATTAAAATCCATATAACAATCAACAATAAAACAAAGGTTTTAAAATAAGTATTGATAAATTTTATACCACATCCTAAAGCCTTAAAAAATGATTTTAAAATTTGCATTCTTTTCCTTTTATAAATAATTTATCTACTTCCTTGGCGTTTAAAATAAACTGCAAAGGAGCTTGCTTTTTATCACATTCTCCTAGCTCAAATACGCTAAAATCAGCAATTTTACCTTTTTTAAGCTCTCCTAAATTTAAATTTAAAGCCCTTGCAGGATAAAGCGTTGCCATTTGCAAAAGTTTAGAGGCTAACTCTAATAAATCAAAATTTTTATGTATAAGCAAATTCGCGCGCATTTCATCTAGCAAAGACAACGAAATATTTGAGCTAAGTCCATCGGTTCCTAAATGGATATTTAATCCACTTTTTAAAGCCGTTTTTAAATCTAAGCTTTTTTGACTTAAAAGGCGATTTGAAAATGCACAATGTGTAATAGAATGTAAATTTTTATCTAACCATTCATATTCTTTTAGATAAACACAATGCGTAAAAAGAGTCCTTACTCCTTTAAAAAGTTTAACAAAATCCTTTGGTGTATAAAGAGGCTTAGGATGAAGTGTGAAATTTTCAAGCCATTTTTTAAAACCCCCTTTAGACTCTCTAAGCCAGATATTTTCAGCCTTACTTTCTAAAAAATGCGTACTAGCTAGTAAATTTTGCTTTTTAGCTAAATCAAGAGCAAAATGAGCCAAACTAGGATGAGTTGAATAAGGAGAATGAATCGAAATTGCCGGAATAAAAAAATCATTTTTAAATTTCAAAGAATTTTCAAATCTTTTTAAAAATTCTTGTTTTCTATCTTCAACTTGATTTTCATTTGTACCCAAAATTTCATTAAAAAATATTACACGTATACCCTTTTGACTAGCCTTTAAGCAAGAATCTAAATCACTCCCAAAACTTGAAATTTCACCTATAGTGCCTATACCGCTTTTTTGCATTTTTTTAATGCTTTGAAGTATTAATTCTTCTTTGGCCTGTGCATTTAATATGGAACGAGAATTTATAACACTTTTAAGCCAAATTAAAAATTCTCCAAAATGTAAAGTTGTTGAATTTGCACTAAATTCTAAGTGCGTGTGAGGATTTATAAAAGCAGGTAAAATAACCGAATTTTTAGGTGTTTTGATGATTTTAGCCTTGGGATATTTTTTTCTTAAATTATCCAATTCACCCAATTCTAAAATTTTATCTTCAAAAACAAAGGCTTGATTTTCTAGTATCGTAAAATCTTCATCGCATAAAAAAAGATATCTTGCAGCAACTATAAACACGATTTTCCTTTCAAAAATTACATTGTAGCAAAAATTTATTTTTAAAATGTTATAATAAAAGGTTAAAAAATAAATTTTTAAGGTTAAATCCATGAAAATAATGATTATCCAAGGCCCAAATGTTAATATGCTTGGCGTAAGAGAAGTGGGAATTTATGGTGCTATGAAAATGGAAGAAATTCACGAGCAAATGAAACTTGCAGCATCGCAAAATAATGTAGAACTTGACTTTTTCCAAAGTAATTTTGAAGGTGAAATCGTAGATAAAATTCAAGAATGCCTTGGAACAGTTGATGGAATTATTATCAATGCAGCAGGCTATACTCATACTTCAGTAGCTATTCGCGATGCTATTGCAGCAGTAGCTTTGCCTACAATTGAAGTACATATTAGCAATGTTTATCGCAGAGAAGAATTTCGTCAAAAAAGTCTTATAGCGCCTGTATGTTCTGGAACTATTGTTGGTTTTGGTCCTTTTGGCTATCACTTGGCTTTAATGGGTATAATTCAAATTTGCGAACAAATAAAAAATTTGCGCGCGATGCAACAAGCACAACAAACGAATAAATAATAATGCTAAAAATTCAAGGAGTAAAATACTTTGAAAAAAGTCGTTTTTTTCCTTTTTTTAGTCAAAATATACGATCTTTTAAATATTTAGCTCTTATAGGCTTAGGAAGCAATATAGAGCCCGAAAAAAAAAGATTTAATATGCTTTTTCGAGTAATGATGGATGATAAAAGATTTAAAATTTTATCCACATCTCCTATGTTGATAAATGAAGCCTTTGGTTTTAAAGAGCAAAAAGATTTTACCAATGCTGTTATGTTGATACAAACTAATTTGCATGCACGAGCACTTTTGAAAGTTTTGCTTTACTATGAAGTAAAATTTAAACGCAAGAGAACTTTCAAAAACGCTCCTAGAACGCTTGATTTAGATCTTTTATACTTTTCACAAAAAGTCAAGCGTGATAAGTGGTGTGAGGTGCCTCATAAAGGGGCTAAAGAAAGAGTGAGTGTAATTTTGCCTTTAGGCATGATATAAGGAATATAAATGGGACAACTTATACATACTTTTACTGTTGAAGATACAGAACAAATTATACCCAAAGTAAAAGAAGATTACGGAGATAAAGCTTTAATTATAACAAATAAACAAATTCGTCCTAAAACCTTAAATCGCAGTGCGCTTTATGAGGTTATGGTAGCCATAGAAGAAAGCGACTATGAAGAACACTTAAAAAAACAAGGAAAATCTTTACCTGCAAAAAAAAGCTCGCCAAAACCATCTTCTACCTCTCTTGCAGAAGAAAAAATTAGATCTCAAATCCCTCAAGAAGATGAAGATGTAGTCTTGGATTTCTCAAACACTCGCTTAAATACAAATTTAAACACTGTAAAAAACAATGACTTAACTAAAAAAACCTATCAAGATTTTCCACAAAACAAAATCAACCCTCATCAAAATAAGACTCTAGGCTTTGATGATTTCAAAGAAAAACTAAGTGAAGTTAGCAATGAAATTTCTAAAGTCACAAACACACCTTTAGAAAATTACACCCCTAATCCAAATTATAATAAAAAAATAGAAAATTTTGAAAAGCAATTTGAAAAACAAATCAACAAGCTTAATGATAAAATAGATCTTCTTGCAGATATGATGTGGGACGATAAAGCTGAAGCTAGAAAAAATCTTATGATACCTCCTGAATTTGCAAGTATTTATAAACAAGCCAAAGAAAGTGGAATGCTTGAAAATCATCTAGAAGCGATTATGAAAGCAACTATAGAAAATATGCCAGCTGCTATGAAAACCAACAAAGATGCGGTTCAAAGATATTTTCACTCACTTTTAAGAAATATCTTGCCTTGTCGTGTTGAAAGCGATATAAAAAAACAAAAAATCATGATGCTAGTAGGCCCAACAGGAGTCGGAAAAACAACAACCTTAGCTAAGTTAGCTTTTCGCTATGCTTATGGAGATAAGCGTTATAAAACAGGTATTATTACGCTTGATACTTATAGAATCGGTGCGGTTGAGCAACTTTTTCAGTATGCAAAAATGATGAAACTTCCTATTATTGATAGCATAGAACCAAAGGATTTAGATGAAGCGATAAAAAGCTTAAATAATTGCGAAGTAATTTTAGTTGATACTATAGGAAATTCACAATACGATCAAAGCAAACTTGCTAAAACTAAAGAATTTTTAATGCACTCAAATGCAGAAATTGATGTAAATTTAGTGGTTTCTGCAAACACCAAACATGAAGATTTAATGGAAATTTATAAAAATTTTTCATTCTTAAATATTGATACTTTGATTATTACTAAATTTGATGAAACAAAGGTTTTTGGAAATATCTTCTCTCTTGTTTATGAAACAAATATTCCTCTAAGCTTTTTCTCTATAGGACAAGAAGTGCCAGATGATTTAGAAGTAGCCAATAGTGATTTTCTAGTTCATTGTATTTTAGAAGGGTTTAACAAAGGAAAAAATAATGAATAACCAAGCAAATAAACTTCGCAATCTCATGAGTCAAAATGGAACCAAAAAATCCCAAAACACTCATTTTATAGCTATTACAAGTGGAAAAGGTGGCGTTGGAAAAAGTACGATTAGCGCAAATCTAGCCAATGTTTTAGCAAATAATGGCTATAAAGTTGGGCTTTTTGATGCTGATATTGGCTTGGCAAATTTGGATGTCATTTTAAATATACGCATACAAAAAAATCTCTTGCATGTTTTACGCGGAGAATGCTCCTTGGAAGATATTTTAATAGAAGTTAAGCCAAATTTATGGCTCATCCCAGGCGAAAGTGGAGATGAGATTTTAAAATATAATGATAAAAATATTTACGAGAGATTTTTAAATCAAGCAAGTATTTTAGATGAACTTGATTTTCTTATTATCGATACAGGAGCAGGCATTGGTGGAAATATTTTAAATTTTTTAGAAATGGCTGATGAAGTTATAGTAGTAACTGTTCCTGATCCTGCAGCAATTACCGATGCGTATGCAACCATAAAAACAACTTCTAAGACAAAAGAAAATTTATTAATGCTCTTTAATGTTGTAAAAAACGAAAATGAAGCTTTAAAAGTGTTTGAAAATATTAAAAAAGTTGCAGATGCAAACATTAAAAATCCTTTAAATTTAGAATTCTTAGGTCATTTAAGTGCTTCTAAAGATGTAAGTGGTAGTATTAAAAAAAGAACTTTATTTAGCGATGAAAACACAACCTCAACCGATGAGCTTAAAACCCTAGCTTCCAAGCTTTTATATAGATTGGAACAGAAAGTGCTTGATAATGTTTCAAATCGTAGCTTTTCAAGTTTTTTTAGAAAAATTATTGAAAGATTTTAGCAATAAAGAGAAGAAATTATGAGGCCAGAAAATTACGTAGCTTTTTTTACTGTTTGTGGATTTTTTATAGGGCTTGCATTTAGCGTTATTAGCATAGATGAAGCTTTTGATATAGTGATTTTTACTTGTTTTATTACTTTTATGTTTTATGTTTTTATTCATATTGCTATTATGAATTTTATAGATGTAAAGAAAATTAGTGGCAGAATCTTTAATAAACACGATTATGAAAAAACTAGTAATAATATCATTAATGATTTAGTTATTCGTGAAAAGAAAATGGATATAATTTTAGAAAAGCTCAATGAGGAAAGAGAAGAGCTAAAGAAAAATGAATCCAAAGAAAGACGAAAAAATGCTAAAAGAGCCGCCTAAAGCTTATGCACAAATGCTAAAGAAAGAACAAGATGAACTTGTACTTTCTTATATGCCAGCTCTGCGTGCTATGGCTTTTAGATTAAAAGAACGCTTGCCTTCAAGTATAGATGTTAATGATCTTATCAGCATAGGTGTTGAAGAAATGATCAAACTTTCGCGTCGTTACGATAAAGAGCAAAATGACAGTTTTTGGGGTTTTGCAAGAAAAAGAGTTAATGGTTCTATGCTTGATTATCTTAGAAGTCTTGATATAATGAGTCGAAATAATCGTAAAATTATTAAAGATATTGATGCAATCATGGATGAATATTTTTTAGAACATGAATGCGAACCCGATGATGAGTATCTAGCCAAAAAACTTGACTTGGATGTAGAAAAAATCAAAGAAGTAAGAGCGGCTCATGCTATTAGTTATACTTTGCCCATCGATGAGCAAATCGAACTTTATAACGAAGACAATACTTTAGAAAAAATTGAAAAAGAAGAACTTTTGGATAAAATTCATGAAGTATTAGACGATCTTAAAGAACGTGATCAGCTAATCATCCAGCTTTATTATTATGAAGAATTAAGCTTAAAAGAAATCAGTGAAATTTTACAAATCAGTGAAAGTAGAATTTCACAAATTCATAAAAAACTTCTTAAAAAACTTAGAGAAAGGCTAGCGTAATGGCTGAGATACTCTCCCAAGAAGAAATTGATGCTCTACTTGAAGTTGTCGATGACAATACTGATACACCCATAGCCTCAAATTCAAAAGATGAAAAAGATGAAAGAAATATCGTTGTATATGATTTTAAGCGTCCCAACAGAGTCTCAAAAGAACAACTTAGGACAATCAAAGGCATACATGATAAATTAGCAAGAAATTTAGCCTCTCAAATTTCATCGATGATGAGAAGTATTGTTGAAACTAAACTTCATTCAGTCGATCAAATGACTTATGGAGAATTTTTAATGTCTTTACCAAGTCCAACAAGCTTTAACGTTTTTTCTATCAAACCCTTAGATGGAAACTGTGTTTTAGAAATCAATCCAAGCATAGCTTTTCCTATGATAGATAGACTTTTGGGCGGACAAGGTGATAGCTATGAAGCTTCGCGTGAGCTTACGGATATTGAGCTTAATTTGCTTGATTCTATTTTGCGTATCATTATGCAAAGACTTAAAGAAAGCTGGGCTACTGTAACTGAAATTTATCCTAGTATTGAAGCTAAAGAATCAAGTCCAAATGTTGTACAAATCGTATCTCAAAATGAGATTGTTATCATGGTGGTAATGGAAATCATCATAGGAAATTCAAGCGGAATGGTAAATATCTGCTATCCTGTAGTACATTTAGAAAGTATATTAAGCCGTTTAGCAAACCGTGATATTATGATGGGTGAAACTTCGGCCAAAAAATCACGCAACAAAGAGCTTAAAACTTTAATCGGTCGTGCTGAAGTGGTATATGAGGCAATTTTAGGAAAAACCTTAATTAATGTTCATGAATTTTTAGAACTTAAACAAGGCGATATTTTAAGGCTTGATAGAGAAGCAGACGATAAAGCTATAGTAAGTATCGATAAAAAAGATGTTTTCTTAGCACAAATTGGATTGCATCGTTTTAGAAAATCTATTAAAATTTTAGAACTTATACGCACAGATAAAGATGAAATCAAAGAAATTTTGGAAAAATACGAAGAAGAGCGTAAAGCTAAAGCCAGTGTTTATGATGAGCCTGAAGAGGAGGATGAAGAAATATGATCAATGATTTTTTAAAAATGTTTACAAATGAATGCATCAGCACTATTGAAGGTTTAACAGGAAAAAGTGCTGAATTTAGCGAATATAAAGAATTTGATGTCAATACAAGCGATACTTTAAAAGCACCTTTAGTGTATGCTATATTTAATATAGCAAATGGAGGAAAAATAGGAATTTTAGCCGGTGCTGTTTTAATGAGTGCTATTGGTGAATGGATGATGGGTGAAGAAGAGATCACCAAAAACGATAAACTAGGTCCTGATGAAATGGATGCAGCTAAAGAAGCCATCCAAAATATCGTTTCAGCATTTTCTACAACCTTAGGAGCCCAAAAAGACATTCCAAAAATGGATTTTAGCATAGAATCTTGTGAATTTGTGCCTGAAAGTGTAGATTTTAAAGATTTTAAAAAATTATTTTTATATGATGTAAAAATAAATGATTTAGAAGAACAAGTTTCTTTAGCCATGGATCAAACACTCTATGACATTTTAAGTGGAAAACCAGCTGAAACAGGAAATACAAGCACTGATTCTAATCACAATACTGAAGAAAAAGCGGTAATGCTTAGCGAAGAGCTTAAAAATATCAATCTTATCATGGATGTGCGTTTGCCTGTTCGTGTGCGTATAGGCAATAAAAAAATGCTTTTAAAAGATGTTTTAACTATGGATATAGGCTCAGTTGTGGAGCTTAATCAACTTGCAAACGATCCGCTTGAAATTTTAATTGGGGATAAAAGAATTGCTTATGGCGAGGTAGTAATTGTCGATGGTAACTTCGGCGTTCAAATTACAGAAATTGGTTCTAAAAAAGAAAGATTAGAACAACTAAGATAAAAAGTTTTAGCCTACAAATTAAGAATAATAAATATAAACGAATTAAAACTAAAACAAACTAAAAGGGCTGAAATCAAAATGTAAAGATTTTGGAGTGTTTAACTTAAAAGGTTTTAGCTCTTTTTTAGGAGCGATAATTAAAGCATAACCACCTTTATTATATCTATCCCAAATGCTAAAAAATTGACTTTTAGAACTTATATATTCTCCATGGCTTGGATCAAGTATTTGTAAATAATTACCTTTATGATTGATAATTATAACAAAATGTGGAAAGCGTGGATCATCTTCAATTTTTACAAGCATTGGAATATTTACAAGTTTATCCAAGTTTTCTCTATTGATTTGATATGAATTGCTTTCATAGCCTAGTTTTTTAACTGCATCGTTTAAATCTGCAAAGCTTACCATATCCGTATAAAGTTCTTGTCCGCTCATAATCTTTAAAAGTTCAAGTTCATCAAACTTTTTTTGATCATCAAGTATATTAAGTAAAGTTGCTAAAGATGAAGCACCACAAGACTCTTCATAAGTTTGTCTTATTACTCTTTCGTTTTTAATTTCTTGATAAGACTTAACTACCCATTCGGCTTTTGTACTCAAAGCAAGAATGGGTAAAAATAATAAAATTTTTAGAATTTTTTCCATAAGCTTATCCCAAATATGCTATCAGGAGAAGCAGAGCTTCCTCCAAAACTAGCATTAACAGAAACTGCGGTATCTGAATTAATGCTATAAGTAGAACCTAAACTTAAAGTTGGAATAGAACGCACTTCAGAATTTTGATAACCATTAATTTTTTGTTTCATTTGAAATCTTTGCTCTGCTCCTAAATCTAAAGTAATTTTAGGACTTAGAATAATAGATAAATCCCCACCCACATAAATACTATTTCCATACTCTATTTTAAGGGTTTTAAATTTTCTTGATTGATTATAACCAAATCCTGTATAAATACTATAAACCACAGGATCGCTATATCCCCTTAAACTAGCTTGTAAGCTTTGTGATTTTAGATAAAAGTTTTTGGTTTGATTGATTGCTTTTTCTCTTTGAACGACTGCAGTTTGAAAGGTAATTTGTGGAATTAAATCTGCAATGCTATCGCCTGTATCAATAAAACCTAGCCATAAACTATCAAAACCTATTCTGTTTTTACTAGAATACTCATTTGTAAAAAAGTTTGTATATTCAGCTCTTGCATAACTTCCGCCCCCTGAAATAAGTATGTCAAACTTAGGTGTTAGGGTATAAATGAAAGTTTGAGTTAAAAACACTTGCTTTGTATCATTCCAAATTGTAGGATCTCCGCCTATTGTTATATTAGGATAAAGAGAATACGAGTTTGCATTTCCTGTGCTAAGCAAAGAAAAGCTTGTAATGCTTCTTAAGCCTATTTGCTTTTTAAATAAACTGTCTATATTTAGCTCATCACTAGCAAAAACACACCAGAAATACTAAATAAATCTTTTTCATTGTTGCCTTTCTAAATATTTTCAAATTTTTTTAAAAGCAATGAATGTTCCAAATAAAAAAATTTGATTTTAATATATAATTTGTGATATTATTCAAATAAAGAGTAAAAATAATTAAATAAGGAAAAATTGTATTTAAAAAATTAGCAAGTTCATTGATTTTAGGTTCTTTGTTGGCTAGTTCTGCTTTTGCTGGGGATTTTTTAGCTAAAGTTAGTAATGGTGCTTTAAGTGATAATTCTCAAGGGGTTAAAGCTCTTAATTTAGATGAGATGAAACAAGTTAAGGGTGGGTATCAAACTAGCTTTAAGCTAGTTGGGAATAATGAGCTTTTAGCTTTTGCTAAGCCTAGTTGGACTTCAGAATTAACCTTATTTCAAGATAGTAACGGAGATCAATATTATTGGAATAGAGAAGGGCTTGTCCGATTTGGTGGAATGTGCGGTATAGATACCACAAATTGCTTAGTTAATGGAAAACATACATACACAAATCAACAAAGACTTTTGGAAACTATGAGTATAGTAGGAAATGATCCTTATCACAATTTTATTGGATATACTGTAAAAAGAAATATTGGTGTTTCTAATTTAGGAAAAAGATTTGTATATTTCTCCTATGGTGTAGCTGTTATTAACGAACAATTAGGTAGTTGGTATAGAGTAAAATCGAGCACTGTTTTAAACAATTACAAAGTAATTAAAGAAATAAGTTCAAAATATAAGAAT
The DNA here is from genome assembly GCF_004378835.1 of Campylobacter sp. CH246. Classification (NCBI taxonomy): domain Bacteria; kingdom Pseudomonadati; phylum Campylobacterota; class Epsilonproteobacteria; order Campylobacterales; family Campylobacteraceae; genus Campylobacter; species Campylobacter sp. CH246. The sequence goes on along the minus strand of NZ_RYYA01000007.1, from coordinate 25,503 downwards.
GATATGGAATTAGCTCTTGGTGGTTATTCTATAAAATAAAAAGGATAAGTTAATGATAAACGGTATAAATTTCAATTTAAATCATCATCACACTATCTTAAATTTAAATAATAAGAAAGAAGATGAAAAATTTTCAAATAATACAATGACTGAAAATTCTATTTATCGTGGGGAAAAATTTGAATTTAATTCTAAAATATTCGGACTTGATAAAAGTATTAGCAAAAAAGATATGAAAAAATTTAATAACTTTATGAAGTCAAATGCTTTAAAAGATCCAAATAAAATAGAAAAATCTTCACTTAAAAATCTTGGTAAAGATTATAATAGTTGGGATATAAAAGATGAAGATATTAAATTGATGAACTTTTCCTCTTACTCTCAAATGTTTAATCTTGGATCTGATATTACTAAAAAAGCATCTAATTTTAGAAAAGAATTTAATAATCTTATGCAAGAAGATTTAACTCTAGAGGAATTTAAAACTAAATATCTTGATTTTAAACAAAGACACGATGAGTTTGTAAAAGAATTTGAAATAGCTATGGGCGATAAAATGTTACTTAATGATAATAATGATACTAGCATACAAGAAAACAAAGAAACTTTTAAACCTATACAAGCAGAAAGTAAAAACAAAGAAACTTATAAAGATGATAATACAAGAAATGATCTTGTAAAAAAACTATTAGAAGGTAAATTTAGCACAAGTAAAGAATTAGAACTTCTTTTTGGTATGAAATTTAGCGATGATGATACAGGAGAATTTAACAAAATTATTTCTCAAAATACTGCACAAAAAAGTATAGATATTAAAGCTTAAGGATTTAAAAGTCTTTAAATTCCTAATCTTAATAAAATAAATCTATTAAAAACTTATACAATAAAGAACTTATTATAAATTTTTAGCTAGAATGGAATTTATCTTAACTAAAGGTTGCAAAATGAATGAAAAAATAAGCCAAGATTTAGAAAAATTTGCTAACATACCAAACCTAAAAAATGCCGTAACTTTTTTTGGTTCTGCAAGATTAAAAGAAGGTAATTTTTATTTTGCACAAGCCAAAAAATTAGCCAATTTATGTGTAGAAAATGGCTTTTGTGTTATTAGCGGCGGAGGTGGTGGCATTATGCGCGCAGCCAATGCAGGCGCATTTGAATGCAAAAACAATGCAAATTCTATAAAATCAGTAGGCTTTAATATACTTTTGCCTCATGAGCAAAAGCTAAATGATTTTGTGGAATACAATATAACCTTTGAGAGCTTAGCCATACGCAAAATGGCTCTTATTGAAAAGAGTCTAGCTTTTGTGATTTTCCCAGGCGGCTTTGGAACACTTGATGAATTGTGTGAAATTCTTACATTAAAACAATTAGAATTTAAAAAAGATGTTCCTATTATTTTGTTTGGGAGTGAATTTTGGCGAGGTTTTGATGAGTTCGTCAGAAATTCTTTACTCAAACTTGAAGTGATTTCTAAAGGAGATGAGTTAAAGTATAAAATCACTGACGACTTGGATTTTATAATTAATACTTTAAAGGAAATTTAATGAAAATTCTAGTCGCTATGAGCGGTGGGGTCGATAGCACAGTAACTGCTTATAAACTTAAAAATTTAGGTCATGAAGTTATAGGTTGTTATATGAAGCTTCATGGCAAACCAAATTACCATGAAGAAAATATCAAAAAAGTAGAAAAAGTTGCAAATTTTTTGCAAATTCCTTATCATATTTTAGACTTACAAGAAGATTTTAAAAACAAAGTTTACATGCCTTTTGTGGATACTTATAAAGAGGGTAAAACACCAAATCCTTGCGCTTTATGTAACCGTTTTATCAAACTTGGAAAACTTTTAGAATTTGCTAAAAGTTTAGGTTGTGAAAAACTTGCCACAGGGCATTATGCAAGACTTGAAAACAACTTAATAAAAACCGCAGTAGATGAAAGCAAGGATCAAAGCTATTTTTTGGCCAGTGCAGATAAAGAAGCTTTAAAATATCTTATTTTTCCGCTAGGCGAAATGAAAAAAGAAGATGTGAAAAAATTTGCTTCCACTATAGAGGTTTTAAAATCTTTTGCCACCCAAAAGGAAAGTTCTGAAATTTGCTTTGTTGAAGATACTTATGTGCAAGTTTTAGATCAGTTTATGGATACAAAAATTCCTGGAGAAGTATTAGATAGTAGCGGAAAAGTAGTAGGCAAACATGAGGGCTATATGCACTATACCATAGGCAAAAGAAGAGGCTTTGAGGTACGTGGGGCGCATGAGCCGCATTTTGTTTTAAAAATCAATCCTAAGCAAAACCAAATCATCGTAGGAACCAAAGAAGAACTTAAAATCAGTGAATTTAACCTAAAAAATATCAATCTTTTTATAGACGCTAAAGAGCTTGATTGCGAAGTAAAAATCCGCTATCGTTCAAAATCTACACCTTGTAAGGTAGAAATTTATGAAGATAAAAGCGCAAAAATCACTCTAAAAGATCCTGTTTATGGACTTGCTAGCGGACAAATGGCAGTCTTTTATGATCATGATAAAGTCATAGCAAGCGGTTTTATAGAATAATTTCTAGGAATTAATTCCTAGAAATTATTAATAAAATCCTAAAATTTTCCACCAAAAAAGCCCAACAGCTATCATCACCACTATATCAACTATGGAAATCACAAAACCTATACTCCACCATTTTTTAAGAGTTACATAGCCCGTTCCAAAAATAACAGGAGCTGTTCCTGTTGCATAGTGAGTTAATGCCATCATAACATTACCTGAAGCTATCATAATAAAAGCATAAAAAAGTGGTGGTGCTCCTAAGGCAAGCTGCACTATAAAAAACAAAAAACATTGCTGATATATGAGCTGTAATGGAAGCAAAGAAATAGTGTGTATATAAAAAAAGCAAGGCTTAAAAATATCATAATAGAAATTTCCCCAAGTCCCATAGTAGAAGCAAATTCACCTTAAGCTTCAGCCCATAAAAGCAAAAGCAAGACAAAAACACTGAGCATGATTTTTTCACTATTTTTCATTTTTCCAAGTTCTTTTAATTTATCTTTAGCAAAAGCGGAAGCATTAGGCGTGGATTTAATTTCTAGCGGAGAAAGAAAATAAAACACCAAAGGCATCAAAAGCATAGCAGCTATACCGGGTAAAAACATCCCTAAAGCCCATTGTCCCCAAGTTAAATGCACTTCTAAATTTGTAGCTTGTGCTATAAGATCAACCACCAAAGGATTTGGAGCTGTAGCTGTAATAAACATAGCTGATGAAATAGGATTGGCTCTTGATAATTTACCAAAGAAAGATAAGTGCCTATTTTATTTTGTGTTCCATCTTCAGGAGTAGATTTAAAACTTCTTGCAATAACTTGAACTATAGGATTTATGATAGCCCCTGCTCTTGCAGTATTTGAAGGAGTAACTGGAGCTAAAATAGCTTCACAAAAAGCTATAGAATAAGCAATACCTAAGGTTTTTTACCAAAAATACTGATAAAATGATAAGCCAAATGCTCTCCAAGTCCTGTTTTAATAACTCCACGAGCCACAATAATAGAATAACTATAAGCTAAATAAGAAAATTTGAAAAACCACTTAAAGCGTCTTTTATACCCGTTTTAGATTTTAAATTTGATATAGCAGTATTTACCTTTTCATCTTATACTCTTTTGATATAAAAAATCAAGTGCTGAAGTATTTAAAGGAAATTTTAGTCTCATCAATAAGTTGTTGCGTAGAAGTTTTTGAAGTAGCTTTGGCGTAAATTTTACTTAGATTTTCAATTGGGTAGTGGTAATACCACTAAGAGCTACTATGGCAATAGCTATAAAAGGCATTACTTGTAAAATCACTGCCATAATCACGGCAATAAAAAACTCAAGAAAATGCAAGAATTATCTTCCAAACCTACAAGGAGTAGGTACAAGCCAAAACACAGTTGCAATTAAATACACAGCACCAACAAGGGAATTTTCTTTCTATCCATTGTTTATCCTTTGATATTGGTAATGTAATTTGCAATGCTTAAATTCTAATTAACTAATATTTTAATAAATCTTAAAATGATAATTTTTAAATAAATTTTTAATTTATAAAAAAGCTAGCCTAATTGAAAAATAGGAATTTTAAAATGAATAAAACCCTTCCCCAGATAACTGCGGCACACGCTAAAATCAAGTGCTCTGCTGTGTTCCCACCCTGAAGCGGTGCTTAAAAATAGCATTGCACAGGTCTAAGAAAAGGCTTAAAAATTATATCATAATATACTTAAAAAGCCTTGAGTTGTTAAGATTCAATATATAAATTTGCAATCAATCCATTGTTTTTATAAGAATTTTAAAAATTCATTTGTAAAATTATTATTTTATTTTCAAAAAATACGATATAAAAATAATTATTACATCCAAAAAGGAAAAATATGGAAGTTAAATGGAGTAGAGATTTTAGCATTAAAAATATGCAATTAGACAAACAACACGAACTAATTTTTGAAATTACCAATCTTGCAAATGATTTAGCTCTAAACATTCAAGATAATAATACACAACACAAAAATGATTTAAAACAAATGCTTGTAAAGCTATTTCAATACATCAAAATTCACTTTAAAGATGAAGAAAAATTTATGGAAAGCATTGATTTTCCTTTGATTGAAGAACATAAAAAATCTCATCAAATATTAGTAGAAAAAACTAAAGAGCTTTTAGAGCATTCAGATAATATTGTAAAAATGTCTCAAGAACTTTCCATATTAACCAAAGATTGGATTTTAGATCATTTTGCTAATGAAGATTTATGGATAGCTAATTTTACAAAAAAAACCCTACACCTTCAAGAAATCCATTATACCTTAGAACAATACATAAAACTAAAATCAATCAAACAAGACCTAAGAGCTGAAAAAACTCATGATTATATTTGCAATTGTTATTTACGTACTCATGCAGTTCCACAAACCATACACGAAGAACTTGTTAGCAAGGAAAATACTTTAAAATGTGAAAAATGTGGACAAATTTTAGTTCATTTGGATTATTTTGATTTGAATCAAAATTTCGAAAAATTCAATGCTATTTTTGAAGATGCACTACAAAATCACCATTTCACGACTCAAAAAAATGATATGGGGGGGGGA
>NZ_RYYA01000007.1:0-20273 GCF_004378835.1 Campylobacter sp. CH246 | reverse complement strand
ATGGGGGGGGGATAGATGAATTTTCAAGTAAAAACCTTAGAAACTTTCAATCCTTTTGAAAGTTTAAATCACGAACAAGCAAACACAGAACAAATTCTTGATTTTAGAGTTATAGATTTTAAACTTCTGTGTTCTAGTGTAAAACCAGCGAAAACAAAAACTTATGAAAGAAAAGATTTTGATTTGTTTTATGCAGATGATTTTTTTGTAAAAAACTATAATACCATAATACAAAAATTTCTTATAGAAATTTATCCAAAAAAAAGTTTTCCTTTTACAGTCAAACTTAGATCCAACTCCAACCTAACCCATCTAAAAGCCAGTATCAACCTTACAGAAAATTTTAAATATTACCCTAATTTAAAATTTGATATTTTGCAAAATATCTACAAAATAATGATCAAGCAAAAATTTTTAATCTTAAGACTTGATAAAAATTTATTTACAAAAATCGATGATTTTATCTTATCAATACAAAAAAATCCATCTATTAAAGAATTAGAGCTTGAAATTGCCAAAGGTGTAGATAAAATTGAACATAAAAGTGATGAAATTATCTATCATCGAAATGTTGAAGAAGTGTGTTTTAGTGAAAATGCTAACTATGATGAAGGGAACTACTGCAAACCTATTGAAAAAAATGAGCTACTTTTTGAATACATTTATAGAATTCTTGGAAAAGAAGGTAGAAATTTAAGAGGAGAAATCCTTCATTTAAATCCAATAGCCTTTCTTAATAATCCTTTTATCATAAAAGATGAAAGCATTTATGTAGAAGAACTAGAAGATAGAATTAAATATTTTAGCGCCAATTATGGATTTTTAAATAAAGACCACTCAGGATATAGCGTTATAAACAATTTAAAATTATCGCAAGTAGGGCTTAAAACAACCGGTTCAATCAAAACAAATACCAATGAAAATATAAACTTAGAAATCACTAATTTTGATATAAGCGATGATGCTATTAAATCAGGTATTGTAAATGTTCAAGCTTCAGATATAAAAGTAAATGGGAGCATTGGAGCGACAAAACTTCATGGAAAAAATATCAGCATAAAAGGCTTAACTCATGCAAAAAGCGAAATTTTTGCACAAGATGTTTTTGTTGCAATACACAAAGGAACTTTGCAGGCTGACACTGTATATATAAAAAATTTAGAAAATGGGACAATTATAGCTAAAAATGTATTTGTTGAAAACTGCATGGGTGGAAAAATAGAAGCAGAAAATATTTATATTTGCAATTTACTAACAGATAATACTTTATATCCAAGAAAAAATCTAATCATAGCAAACAATATAAAATTTAAAAACAATATCGTAGTTTCGCCACTAGTTTCTATTGAAAACAACTCAGATACAGAATGCGAAAATCTTAAAAACCTAAGCCTTAAAATAAAAAGTAAGCTTGATGACACCATAAGCAAAATGCAAAATTATTATGATTATCTAATCAAAAATCAAATCAAAATCATCAAACTTCAAAAGACTAAAAATCCTAGTGCTATAGAAATGAAATTTTCAAATCTTTATCACGATATCATAAAAAAATACAATCATCTTAGCATCTTGTATAAAAAACTTATAAAATTAAAATATCAAATTGATGCGAAATTAAATTTCTTAAATGAAATGGTTTACAATGTAAAAATATACATAAAAGCCAAAAATATCGGAAAGGATAATTTTTTAAAATTTTATCCTAAAACAAACACCAACCTTGAATTAAAACATCATATAAATTTAAAAGACTATGAAAAGGTTTTATATCTTGAAAAAGGGCAGCAAGTAAGTTATATTAAATCAAGCCATAATTATAGCGAAAGTGATATAGAAGAAATTAAAATTATTTTTGAAAAATTAGAAAAAGATAATTCCTAAAAATTATCTTTTCATATTAATGGCTTTTTGTATCATCTGATCACTTGTAGTAATACTTTTTGAGCTTGCATCAAAAGCTTTTTGAGTTACGATAAGGTTTGAAAGCTCTGTGCTTAAATCAACATTTGATTGTTCTAAGAATCCACCTTTAAATTTAGCTGTATTAACAACTTGACCATCTTTCATAATAAAGCTTGCATCACCGCTATTTGCCGTTGCTGCAAAAATATTATCTCCCATAGCAGCCAATCCTTGCTCATTGATAAAATTATATAAAGCAAGCTTTCCAACTATGGCATTTTTACCATTGCTAAATTGCGCAACAATACTTCCATCATCGGATATATTATATTGTTCAAAAAACCCTTCAGCTACACCATCTTGTTGTGTAACTACATTTTTTTCGACGCCTTCTTTAATATAAATCCCACTATAACCCGAACCAGGTTTGTTAGCATCATAAGGAGAACCCAAATCAATATTAATTGTTCCACCATTTGGATTTGCAATGCTTGTAATATTGTTTTGAAGCAAAGCACCATTTTTATCAAAAACCATATTTCCTTCAGTCGGATTGCCTACAGCATTGCCATTAGAATCATAAATTTGTGCAATAGCTTTATATTGTATATTATCGCCTTCTTGTGGTAAAACTCTTTCAAGTGTAACCCTTAAAGTGCTTTTACTTCCATCTGCATTATAAATAGGGGATTCTAAAATATCTTTATTGGCTTTTTGTTGCTCTGTTGAAATTTGAGCTGTATCAAGCTTGATGCTATTTTCGTCCAAGCCTTTTAAATCAAGTTCATTGCTTTTAAAATTTAGATTTTCATCTAAAGTCGCTTCAAAGCTTGTTTTTACGCCATTATCATCAGTGAAATTTAAAATGATCCTATCACCCGCTTTAGCACTAAACACATCTTCTTTGCTAACACTACCACTAACTACATATTTTCCATCTTCAGTTTTTGTAATGTTAAATTTACTAGGATCAAGATCTACTTTAACTACTTCTGTTGTTGTGTTAGTATTTAAACTTCCACTCCATTTTACATTTTGAGTTACTTGAGGAGGTAAATACATATTCACAGGTACTTTAATAGCCCCTTGAGAAGCGGTTGTGCCTATACTGAAAGAATTATTTGAATTTACAGTAAAACCATTATTTACTGGAGTTCCTGTGTTAAGATAATCCCCCATAAGCCCAGCAACTCTATCGCTATAGTTAATACCAGTAAAAGCAGGATTCATTGTTCCTAAAACAAAATTTCCATAAGAATCTACCAAATATCCATTGGCATCTCTTCTAAATGATCCATTTCTAGTATAGTAAGCATTGCCATCAGCCCCTAAAACCCCAAAAAATCCTTTTCCTTGCAAAGCCACATCAAATTCGCCATCACTTGCAACAGGAGAACCCTGTTCGAAAACAACTTGAGAAGATGCTGCACCGCTACCATAACCACCTTGAGCAGGGTTGGTTGATTGGGTTGTTATGGTAGTATAAAAAATATCTTTAAATTGAGCATCAGAGTATTTAAAGCCCGTGGTATTGACATTTGCTATGTTATTAGCAGTGATATCAATACCAAAGCTATTGCTTTTTACTCCAGAAATACCATTATAAAATGAATTCATCATGGCTTATGCCTTTTCCTCTTTGTCGCCATCTTCTGTAGATCCAGACCCAGAAGAATCTCCATCGCTTGAACCACCACTTGAGTCTCCACTTGAACCGCTTCCTCCAGTAGATGAAGATGAACCAAGCTTATAATCTGTTATTTCTTGTATTGCATCAAAAGGAACTTCTTGTCCAGCCATTTTTGCATAGGCAACACCATCTTTAAAAACAACACCTTCGATAGGATAGGTTCCGTAATTTGCAGTGATTTTTTCACCATTTTTATTATTATAAACCATTTTAACAGTGTACTCACCATCACCTGCATAAACCCCATCGTTATTTCTTCCTGGCCACTCCATGGTAAATAAACCTTGAGAAATAGATTTAGCATCGCTTTTTTCACTGAAAACAAGTTTATTATTGCTATCATAAATTTCTAACGTAACACCGTTTTCATCAGAATCTTCAGGCAAATACATTTTAAGAGCGATAAGCTCATCTGCACCTGTAAGTTTGATTTTATTATCTGAAACAGTTGCCATTTTACCAATAGCCCCTAAAGCTGAAGTACTCATACTTGTACTAAAAGAATCAGAAAGCTTTTGCATAGTTTCAACCATTTTTTGCATAGTTGTATTGGTATTTTGCTGCATTTCAAGTGCACTAAGTTGTGAAGTTTGAGTAAGCATTTTATCGCTATCCATAGGATCTGTTGGATCTTGATGTTGAAGCTCTATCAAAAGAAGTTTTAAAAACGCATCCTTATCTAAGGTAGCATTTGGATTGCTCACTATTCCTGAGCTACTGCTTGAATCTGTTCTAGTTGTTCCACTAGTACTTCCTGAAGAAGTAGTACCTGAAGTTGTAGCAGTGGTATTTAAATTCCAATCCGATGATGATATCATTATAAACTCCTTTTTATTTAGTTTTTTATTATTTAAGCAATAAGTGTTCCAACTTAAAAATACTTCGCTAAAACAAGCTCTAGATTGACTTTTTCACTTTCATTTTTTCCATCTAAAGCATCTTTAAAACCATATCCACTACGATTTTTTCCTTGATTTTGATTTTGCTCTCTTTTACCTTGATCACTAAAATTCATTTCAAGTCCAGTAAATCCCATATTTACAAGAGAATTTTTAAACTCGGCTTGATTTTGGATAAACAAATTCATTGCATTGGTATTGGAGTTGAAATTGATATGAAGGTTATTACCTCTTTGTATCAAAGTTACCTCCACTTCTCCAAGATTATTAGGATTTAGAGTGATACTAAGTTTAGTAATAGGTGCTTTGTATTGATCCACAGCCTCTTTTAAATCTTGTGAAAAATACTGCAAAGTTTCTTTAGGAGTGATATTGCGAGCATTGTTTTGTGTTACTTTATTTAAATCTTTGACTAAAGAATTTAACTCATCTAAGCTATTTTTATCTACATTTTCACTGTGCGTTTTTGTTTGCTCTTGAGTAAAAGTTTCTTTATTGGTAGTATTATTATTAAAATTTGCATTATTCTCTTTGTTTTGAACTACTTGAGTTTTATTTAAATTTTCAAAATTTAATTTTTGATCAAAGAAATTTTGTTTTATATCTTTATTTTCTTTGTTGTTGTTTTTAGGCTCTTTATTTAGATTAAAATCTTTTTGTGTTAAATTTGAAACTAAATTCTGAGTATCTTTGACAATTTCTTTATTTAAATTTTTATCAAGATTTAAATTTTGATTATTGTTCTTTAAATTTTTATTTTGATCTTGTATATTTTCTTGATTTAAATTGTTTTTTTCTTGATTTTTATTTAACTCTTTATTTAACTCTTTATTTAACTCTTTATTTAACTCTTTATTTAACTCTTTATTTAACTCTTTATTTAACTCTTTATTTAACTCTTTATTAAAATCTTTATTAAAATCTTTGTTTAAGTCTTTGCTTTCTTTATTTAAATCTTTAAGATTGTTATCTTTATTTAAATTATCTTGGTTTTTTTTATCTTTTATATTTAACTCTTCTGTTAAATTTTTTGCAAACTCATCATTTTTGATATTTGTTAAAGTATTTTTAGCATCTGTGGTATCTTCTTCTATTTTTGATTTAACTTTATCGTTTTTTTCATGTTTGCTTTCTTTGGATGAAAGTATGGAATCTAAATTTTTTAAAGTTTGAGAAAGCAAAGAACCGCTATCTTTAGAATTTGTTTTTTGCGTAGAATGAGTGCTTGTAGTATGAGTTGTATTTTCTAAATTGTGATTTAAATTTTTACTCACATTGGAAATTTTATTATTGATGATTTCTTTAAAAACATTATCCACAGCACCCTTAAAAAAATCAGCCTTATCTAAATTTGGAAAAGTTGCTTTAAGATCAAGAAGACGATCTACTTTAATATTTTTTACATTTAAGCCCAGATCTTTAGCTATGTCCAAAAGCTCACTAAGATTTGATGCACCTTTTAAAGCATTAAAATTAGCCTCTGTTTTAATAAGACTTGAAAGTTGAGTAGAAAGATTTGCTAGTTTAACATCTGCTGTATCTGTTTTTAGCTTATCCAACAAAGAAAGAATTTGCATAAAAGAAGCAGATTCGAAAATGCTTATCTTATCACTCTCATCAAAAGCTCCTTTTTGAAGTCTGTTCATCGCTTCATTAACAACTTCTTTTTGACTGATCTTCATATGATCAGGTAAAAATTCATTGGTTTCATCAATAGAATTAAGCAAAGAATTTAAAAAACTTTCCGTATCATCTTGAGTTGAATTTTTACTATCGCTACTTTCATGTTCTTTATTTTTACTCGTTTTACTAAAGGAACTACTAGTATTAGAAGTTTTACTCGGCGTAAGATTTAAAACATCATTTTGCGGAGCTAAATTTGACATCACTTTTCCTTCAAAAAAATTATTTTAAAAATTTATCTACCATTACATTAGGAAATTTTTCTTTCAAATAAGAATCTTCATATACTTTAATCATCTTATCTTCATTTAAAGCAATTAAAATATTTAAAAGCTCTTCTAAATTTTTAGCATTTAAAATTTTTTCTAAATTTTCTTCATTTTCTAAAATTTCTGTAAGCTCACTTGAAATTCTTGCCATTTTTTCGTTTTTATCTGATCTAAAAGTTTCTAAAAGTTCTAAAACTTGAAGTAAAACTTCATTTTTTCTCTCAGCTAAATCGCTTTTAAATTCAATAAAAATCTCTTCATTTAATGGTTTTGACATTTTAACTTCCTTTTTAAAATTTTAATTTCACAAGTCTTTAAAGCAAGAAGTGTTCCAAGTTTTGATGCTTTGTAGTTTAAGTTAAATTTTTGTATAATCTAAGCTTTTAAAAATTTAGCTTTGGAGAAGAAAATTTGGAAAACATTAGAAATATAGCAGTTATAGCTCACGTTGACCATGGTAAAACCACTATGGTAGATGAATTATTAAAACAATCAGGCACCTTTAGCGAAAGAGAACAAATTTCAGAACGCGTTATGGATAGCAACGATATAGAAAAAGAACGTGGCATTACCATACTTTCAAAAAACACAGCGATCAATTACAAAGGTACAAAAATCAACATCATAGATACTCCAGGGCATGCTGATTTTGGCGGAGAAGTAGAACGCGTTTTAAAAATGATTGATGGAGTTTTGCTTTTAGTAGATGCTCAAGAAGGCGTTATGCCGCAAACTAAATTCGTGGTTAAAAAAGCTTTATCTTTAGGGCTTAAACCTATAGTTGTAATCAACAAAATCGACAAACCAGCTGCTGATCCTGAAAGAGTGATCAATGAAATTTTTGATCTTTTTGTAGCCCTAGATGCAAACGATGAGCAACTTGACTTTGCTATAGTTTATGCTGCAGCAAAAAATGGTTATGCTAAGCTTGATCTAAACGATGAAAGTGATAATATGGAGCCACTTTTTAAAACCATACTTGAACGCGTTCCAGCGCCAAGTGGTACAAATGACAATCCTTTACAACTTCAAGTTTTCACTTTAGGGTATGATAATTTCGTAGGTAAAATAGGCATTGCTAGAATTTTCAATGGGGTTGTTAAGAAAAATCAAAGCGTAATGCTTGCAAAAGCTGATGGCACCAAAGTAAATGGTAGAATTTCAAAACTCATTGGTTTTATGGGCTTAGAAAAAATGGATATTGAAGAAGCAGGAAGTGGAGATATTGTAGCTATAGCAGGTTTTGAAGCTTTAGATGTTGGCGATAGCGTTGTAGATCCAAACAATCCTATGCCACTTGATCCTTTACACATTGAAGAGCCGACTTTAAGCATAGTATTTTCTGTAAATGATGGACCATTAGCAGGAACTGAAGGAAAACATGTAACTTCAAATAAAATCGCTGAACGCTTAGAAGCTGAAATGAAAACTAATATTGCTATGAAATACGAAAGCACAGGCGAAGGTAAATTTAAAGTAAGCGGTAGGGGCGAACTTCAAATCACTATTTTAGCTGAAAATATGCGTCGTGAAGGTTTTGAGTTTTGCATGGGAAGACCTGAAGTTATCGTAAAAGTTGAAGATGGAGTTAAAACAGAACCTTTTGAACATTTAGTTATCGATGTGCCTGAAGAATTTAGCGGTGCGGTAATAGAAAAACTTGGCAAAAGAAAAGCTGAAATGAAAACCATGGCACCAACGGGCGATGGACAAACAAGGCTTGAGTTTGAAATTCCAGCACGCGGACTTATAGGTTTTAGAAGTCAGTTTTTAACTGATACCAAAGGCGAAGGCGTGATGAATCATAGCTTTTTAGAATTCCGTCCTTTTAGCGGTGCGGTTGAAAAGCGTAATAATGGAGCGTTAATTTCTATGGAAAATGGCGTGGCTTTAGGGTATTCTTTGTTTAACCTTCAAGAGCGTGGAGTACTTTTCATAGAGCCTCAAACTAAAGTTTATACCGGTATGATTATAGGTGAGCACTCTCGTCCAAATGATTTAGATGTTAATCCTATCAAAGGAAAGAATCTTACCAATGTAAGAGCAAGTGGAAGCGATGATGCAATCAAACTTGTGCCACCTAGAAAATTAAGTCTTGAAAGAGCTTTAGAGTGGATAGAAGAAGATGAACTTGTAGAAGTTACACCTGTAAATGTGCGTGTTCGCAAACGCTATCTTGACCCAACTCAAAGAAAAAGAATGGAAAAAGCAAAATCTTAATGGATTTAAAAAGCTTAGAAAATAATAGACTTTATATACTTAAACGCTTAGGAATCTTAAAATTCCTAAGCATTATCGAAGCCTTACTTGTAGGTTTTTTAGCCTTTGTTTTTATAAGAGATGCCTTAATCGCAGTAATTTTAGCTGTTTTTGTAGGTGTTTTTTTCTTTCGTTTTACAGCTAAAAAACTAAAACTCGCACAAAAAGAATTACAAATTAATGCTTTAAATTTATTTTTGCGTCGTTTTGGGGCAAAATTTAAAAAGCAAAGTTTAAGCCAAAAAGACTTTTTAAAATTAGGACTTACAAAGGATTTGAAAGAATTTAAAAGTCAAAACTGCTTTGAATTTAAGGATTTTAAAATTTATGATATTCAGTTTTTGGACGAAAATAAACGCTTTTTTTGCGGAATTTTGCTCGAAATTTTAAGTGCAAACAAAAATCCTAGCTTTGAAAATGAAGAGCAAATTTATATCAAACTTCAAGATAAAAATTTCACTTTAAATCATGTTTTTTCTAAGGACAATCACTATCTTATCGCCACTCTAACAAATCCTTTTTTCATAGACTTAAAAGAAAGTCTAGAGAAAAATTTCAAAAATTTAGAAAACAATCTCAAGCTAATAGAAGAAAAAATCATCAAAATTTAATCCTCATCTTTAGCCAAATTTTCCAAGCTTTTAAGCCCTTCTTCGCCTATCAAATTTCCACCTTGTAAGTCGCTAAATATCGCATTTAAAGAACTCACTATGGCAGTGGAATTAAAACTTAGATTTTCTATAGCTCTTTCTCTTTTTTTCCATATATTTTGCAAAGCCCTTTTTTCAGCTTCTAACTCTTCTTTCATATTTTGGTAAGTTTTGAGTATAAAAGTGATTTGCGTGTTAAATTCCTTGGAATTTAAGTATTCGTATAAAATGTGATTTTTTTCATCTTTGTTTTGCAAAGCATTTTTGAGTTTATAAGAATTTATAATGCTTTCTCTAAGCACTGCTAAAACACCTTTGAATTCATTAAAAGTACAGATCAAAATTCCTTCTTTAAAATGCGTTTTTTCTTTATCTTTTGGCATAGTTTTTGTAATCAAAACCGCTATATCACTTTTTGCAGCTATGCTGTCTAGTTTAAGTTTATCCAGCCATTCTTTATTAAATTCTTTAGTGCGTTTGCTCTCATACAAAATACTTCCGCAAATATTTCCAAAATTATCCTTTACTATATGCAGACAATCAGCTCCATTTACGCCTTTTGGCACTTCTTTTACTTCATCGCTTAAATACTCACTTTGTATGTATTCTTCTATGAGTAGTTCGGCTGCTTCGCCTTGGAGTTGCTGTGAGCCTTGTTCTATCCTGCGTTGTGCGTCTTCTAGCTTTTGAGCTACACTTTTAAAATTCGTTTCTAGTTCTTTGTATTTAAGATCTTGCTCTTGAGTACTTTTTTGAAATTCAAGACGCATTTTTTCTCTTTCAAATTCCAAATTTTTGCTTTCTTGTTCTTTAAATTCTTTAAAAGCCTCTTCTTTGGCTTGAAATTTCAATCTTTCTTCATTTTCTTTTTGCTCTCTTTTTAGCCTTTCATTTTCAGCCTTTATGCTTAAAAACTCGCTAAGTTCTTTGCTTTTTTTCTCGAGTTCTTCTTGCATGATTTTCATTTCATTTTCATGCTCTTTGTTAAATTTCTCGCTGAATTCTTTTTGGAAATTTTGCTTTTGTATAAGAAGTTCTTGTTCAAATTTTTGCTTTTCTAAAAGAAGCTTTTGGCTTACTTGCTCGCTTATGAGTTTTTCTTGTTCTATCTTTTGAGTTTTTAAATCATTTAAAGCTTTGGTATATTCAGCTCTTTTGGCATTTACCTCATCATCAAATTCTTTTTTTTGTTTTAGCATTTCTTGTTTAGCTTTATCTAAAATTTGAGCATATAAAGCAGTGCTGATATCGATAAAACTTCCACAACTTGGGCATTTGATTTGTTCATTTTGGTTTAAATTTTGCATAAAATTTCCTTAGAATTTTTCCCTAAATTTAACATAGAAAAACAAAGATTATTCTAAGATTGACTTGTTAAAATCATTCTTTTAGAATAATTAGGATTACAAATGCAAAAACACACCAAAATTCACGGCTTTGCTAAATTTAAACTCATCGTTATCCTTGCTTTGATGTCAAGCATAGCACCGCTTTCTACAGATATGTATTTGCCCGCACTTTCTCATGTGGAGCAAAGTTTTCAAACTAATTCTTTTTTAACCCAACTTAGTATTGCAAGTTTTTTTATCGCTTTTGCCTTAGGACAGCTTATATATGGTCCTTTAAGTGATATTTTTGGGCGTAAAATTCCAGCTTTGGTGGGGATATTTTTCTTCATCGTTTCGAGTTTGTTTTGTGTGATTATCGATGATATTTATGCTTTTATCGCTTTGAGATTTTTTGAAGCACTTGGGAGTTGTGCAGGTGTGGTTATCGCAAGGGCTATTGTCAATGACTTGTTTGAGATCAAAGAAGCTGCAGGGATTTTTGCTTTGATGATGGTTTTTAGTTCTCTTGCTCCTATGCTTTCGCCAACTTTTGGGGGATTTTTGTTAGAGTATTTTTCATGGCATAGTATTTTTGCGACTTTGTTTGCTTTGGGAATTTTGCTTTTTTTGATGATACTTTTTGGTTTAAAAGAATCCGCACCTCATCTTAAAAACAAAAAATTTTCCCATCATGAAGCGATGAAAAGCTACAAATTTGTTTTAAGCGATAAACGCTTTTTGGTTTATATACTATGTGCTTCTTTTGCTTTGGCGGCGATGTTTGCTTATATCACAGGATCAAGCTTTGTTTTTACGCAGTTTTTTGGCTTAAGTGAGCAAAAATTTGCCTTGCTTTTTGGGGCAAATGCTTTAGGTTTTGTCATCTGTGCAAATATAAATGCGAGATTGGTTTTAAAATACGAAAGCGAAAAAATTTTGGCAAAAGCTTTGATGATAATGTTTATATCGACTGTGATTTTACTTGTAAATGCCTTTTTTCATCCAAATTTCTTGCTTTTTGAACTTAGTATTTTTACAAGTATCGCTATGCTTGGCTTCATCGCACCCAATACCACGACTTTGGCTATGGCAAGGTTTAAAGAACATAGCGGAACTGCTTCTGCGGTGCTTGGAACGGTGCAATTTGGTTTTGCAGGGCTTATTTCTTTTGTGGTTGGGGCTATTAACGCAAATACGCCGATAATCCTTGCTTTTGTAATGTGTGCTTGCGTATTGGTTGCAAATATGATATATTTTCTAATCAAAATAAAGGATAAAAAATGAAAACAAATAATATCTTTATGGCTTTAGCCATAGTTTTGGCAAGTTTGATTCTAGCTTTTGGATTTAACAAGGCTTTAAGTGATTTTAAAACACTTGAAAGAAGTGTAAGTGTAAAGGGTTTAAGTCAAAAAGAAGTCGAAGCGGATACTTTGATACTTCCTATAAAATTCACAAGATCAAACAACAATCTTACAAATTTATACGAAGAACTAGAACAAGATAAAGAAAATATCATCAAATTTTTAGAAAAACAAGGCGTAAAAGAAGATGAGATCAGCTACAACTCGCCAAACATCATAGATCGTTTAAGCGATCCTTATGGCAACGACACTCAAGCTACATACCGATACATAGGCACTGCGAATTTACTCATCTATACTCAAAATGTAAAGCTTGGAAAAAGCATACTAGAAAACATTTCAAGTCTTGCAAAATTTGGCATAGTAACGAAAATCGATAATTATGACATAGAATACCTTTACACCAAGCTAAATGAGATAAAACCTCAAATGATAGAAGAAGCAACGCTCAATGCTAGAAATGCAGCGATAAAATTCGCACAAGATTCAAACAGCCATCTAGGCAAGATAAAAAAGGCTTCTCAAGGGCAATTTAGCATCAGCAACAGGGATAAAAACACACCTTATATCAAAACCATAAGAGTGGTTTCTACTATAGAATACTATTTGAAAGACTGATGATGAATTTTCAAGCTAAGCTTTAAGGCTTAGCTTGGCACTATGGAATTTTTTCGTGCGGTTTTTTGGAGTGAGAATATACAAAGCAAAAGTATAATGCCATATAAAACACCAGTGGATTTTATGATGTTTTCTATAATCTTGTCTTGATTTATAGTCTTTAAAAGTTCTGTATATTTTTCTCCTAAAACTTCCTTGGTTATATTTGAATTTACATCGTTTAATTTTAAAAGATTTTCTTTATTTGCTACTATCAATGCTTTAGCTGAATTTAACTCTGTAAAAGAAATATTTTGATCTTTTAAATGGAGATTAAAATCATTCTGCAATATGCTTGCTAGATTTATAATAGCACTCGTATTTAAATCATTTAAACTTTTTTCAAATTGACTTTCATAAAGCTTATCTGATGAAAATACACCTGTAAAAGGATTTATAAAATTCGAACTTAAAATCCAAATAGACAAAAATGCAAGATATATGTATAATTTAAGTATAAAATTAATGAACTTAAATTTTGAAATGAATATAAATGCAAGATAGAATATATATATACCAATAATATAGCACAATAAATAAAAAAACCATTCTCTAAAATATGTAATATTGATAAAATTTAAAATTTTAATATAAACAATATAAAAAGTTATATATATTGTTAAAAATAAAATAGATTTTGTAAAAATACTTTTCTTATTTTTATATAAAAACATAATAATAGTTAAAAATACAAACAAACACAAATATATATAATCTATGATTTTAAATCTAAAAAAACTTTCAATAAATATAATATCTAAATACATATATACTTCTAACAATAGATAAAAAAACACTCCATATAAAGCAATCATCCCTATAGTAAAATTCAAAATTTTTAAAAAATCATTATGATGATCACTAGTATTTCTATACACATTCAACAAAACACAATTAAACCATATTAATATATTCTTAAATATATCAGTATTTTTTTCTCTTTCCTTAACATTTAGATTTATGTGATTTTCTTTCTCTTTCACATAAAGTTCTAATTTATGCCATTCTTGAGCTTCTAGGGTATTATTTTGTGTGATTAAAACATCTTTTATGACTCTGAAAGAATCTTTTAAATGTTTGGCACATTTTAATTTACAATTATTATTACGCTGTTCTTCTGTTATTTCTTGTTTATTTTCACACGTCTCATCTTGATAATTATCTTCTATATATTTCTCCACTGATTTAAAATCTAGCTTATCTATATCGACATTGATTAAATTTACAGCTTTTGGTTCTTTAAAATAACAAGCACTGAAATTCGGAGCTTTATCAAATGTAACTCCATAAAAACAAGCTATTTTATTAAATTCACACGCGTGAAAATCAACATAATCTTTAAAATGAGAATTAGTAAAATATACACTATTAACAAATTTAGAATTATGGAAATCAACTCTTTTATTAAAAATACAATTTTCAAATATAGTATCTCTTTCATTATTATAATACTTATTATCAGGCAATGGAGTGCCTGATACAAAGCGTTTAAAATTTACATCATCTTCAAAAATACAATTTGCAAAATCTATACCATTGCAAAAAGCAATTTTATGACTATTATCAATTTTATGTAAAGATATTTTAGATTTAAATTCGCAATTTGAAAAAACTATTCTTTCAAGGCAACTATAGTTTATATAAACTTCTTTTTTAAAAATACTTTTATAGTTTTTTCCTTCATAGCCATAACTATTTTTTAAATTTTCAAGTTCACTTAGGGAAATTGAAGTAGTATCTCCTGCTATTTCACAAGAAAAACAACAAAATGATATAAAATTTTTCATTTTATTTATTTTTTTTAATAAAGTTTCATCTATATTTTCTTTTATTTGTTCTATAAAAGTGTTTAATGTTAATCCGAAATTAAAATAATAAACAATGTTATTTTCTTCTTCTATTTTGTCTATAATTTTAACGCCATTAAAATTATTTTTATGATTTTCTTCTAAAGTTTTATAGATAATATACGGATTTAATGGTTTAGCCAATTCTCCAGCATCTAACTTTCCATCTAAAGTTGCAATTTTTTCTGCATTGATTTCTATAAATTTCACAACATTTAAAGAAATAATTAAATTTTCATTTTCCAAACTCATTATAAAAATACCGCTATTTGGTATCTCTAGTTCGATTTCATATATATTTCTTTTCATTATTTCCCTTCTATGATTTTTATTTCTTCTTCGGTGAGATTGTAAAGTTTATAAACCAAAGAATTGATTTTGTTTTCTAGTTCTTGGGTGTTTGCGTTTTTGTCTTGTTCTTTGGCTTTTAAAATTTCATCGACTGAATTTATAAGCTCATCGGCTATTTTTTGATTTTTAGAATTTATTTTTGGTATGCAAAATTTTTCTATATAAGCTGGTTTAATCCTATAAAATCCACCCCTCATCACAACGCTAGTTTTTTGTAAAAACCACCAAGTTAACGATGAATTTAAAACAGCCATTAAATATTTATAATCTAAATTTTTATATTCTTCGTTTCTAACATAACCATAAATTGTTGTAGTAAAATAAAATTCTCCGAGATTATCTAAAACAAAATGCGTATTATTGCAAATATCGGGACAAAGCAACTTTTCCTTATTAAATAATGTTTGATTTTTTGGATAAATATACCTCCACCATAAATCATCACTAGACAATCTTCCATTTTCTCTAGCCCTCAAAATACTTTCACATTCTTTCAAATACTCCCAAGCCTTTGGAAATTTGGATTTAAGCTCATTTTCATCATAAAGACACATTTTTTTAACATCTGTATTATCTTGTCTATAATAAGGAAATAAAACCATTGAATTTGAAATAGGTTTTTCATATCTATGAAAACTATCACCCATTAAAAGTGGTTTTAAAATTTCTTTTTCTATTTCCACTTCTTTATCAAGCTCTTTAGAATACCCTTTAACAGAATTTTTATTTTCTTGACAATCTTTTAAAAAATAAACACTATCTTTGCTTGTAGCCAAACCTTGAAAAATCTTAGAAAAGATATCTTTTACAGATATATGTTGATTGATTTTTGAAAAAATTTCTTGATTTGAATTTTCTTCAAAACTCCAAAATGAAGAGGATAATTTTTTATTATTTATCATTTTAAAATTTTCCTCTTTTAAGTTAAAAATAAAATTCGACATTTCTTCTTTTGTCTTTATGTTTTTGTCTGCTTGTATAAATTTCAAATGCAAAGAATTGTTTTCAAACCATTGTAAAGCCGTATATGTTGAAGCATCAAAAATTTGAAATTCTTCAAAGGATATGATTTTGCTAATTTTATCTTTTGCAAATTCTCTTAAATTTACTCCAAAATCAGCATTAAACCATTTATGAGGCATTATAAAAGAAATTACACCTTGCTTCTTGATAAGTTTAAAACATTGTTCTATAAACAAAATATATATATCATAATTTTTGCTTGCAACTTTAAAATGTTTTTTATAATATTGCGATGAATTTTTATCTAGTCCTTGTATTCTTATATAAGGTGGATTGCCGATGATGAGATCAAAGCCTTTGAAATTTCCATCATCGTCCAAAATTTCAGGGAATTCAAAACGCCATTCAAAAGGATGATTGCTTTCTAGGTTAAAGATATTGTCGTATTCTTTTTTAAGATTTGCAAATTCTTTTGTGGCTTCTTTTTCATCAAAGTCAAAAAGAGTCAAATTCGCACTAACAAAGAATTTCAAATTTTCATCATCTACAGCTAAGAAATTTCCGTATTTTTTAGAGTATTTTTCGCATTTATCGTTAAAGCCTTTCATTTCTTTTTTAAATTTATCTGCAAAACAGAAATTTTTAAAAGAAATTTTGAGATTTTTTATCTCTTGGTTGATGTGGCTTTTATCTGTGTAAAAGCCTTCTTTATAGTCTTTTACTATGCGTTTGTATTTGTTAATGCGTTCTTTGATGTTAGGATAGTGGTTTAGGCTTTTGCCTGTTTCAAAGTAAGATACCAAAGAATTTCCGCATTTTATGTTTATATCGATGTTTGGTAATGTTTTAAGATCGTGATAATTTTCATCATCAAAGCTTTGATAAAAACTATGTTTTAAAAGCTCTATCCAAAGCCTTAGCTTGGTGATCTCGCATGAGTTAGGGTTGATATCGACTCCAAAAAGGTTGTTTTCTATGATGTCTTTTTTAGTGTGAAAAAGTTCTTGTTGGATAAGATGGGCTTTATCTTTAGGCGTACTTGGGCGTTTATACTCTATAAACTCACCTTTTCTACCCGTGATGAGAATTTCATCGTTTTGCACTTCTAGATAAAATTCTTCATCAAAAAGATTTAGCTCATCATAAATGCTTAACATAACATTTAAAGCAGAAACCAAAAAATGCCCACTTCCCACCGCAGGATCGCAAATTTTTATAGAGTTTAAAAGCTCTTTTTGTGCTTTTTTGTCTTCTTTTCTTAAAGACTTTCTTAGTTCGCTTATATCTTTAGCATCAAGATCAAATTGAGCGTTGAATTTATCAAGCACAACTTTTGTGATGCTTTCTTTGCACATATAAGAAGTGATAAAGCTTGGCGTGTAAAAGCTTCCTTCTTTGTAGCCATTGAGTTTTTCAAACACATTTCCTAAAACACTTGAACTTATGAGTTCTTTTTGGCTTAAAATTTCGCTTTGCTCATCATCGCTACCAAAATCAAAACTATCCAAAAATTCAAACAAGTATTCTAAAAGCCCCACTTGTCCTTTTTTAGCCTTGCATTTATCATCTTTTAGCACGGTGTTTTTATAGTAAAAAAGCTTTAAGTCATTACTTAAGCTTGAAATTTCAAGCGTGTTTTCTATGCTTTGTTTTTCAAACAAAGAAGAATTTAGATAAGGCAGATAAGCAAATTCGCTTTTCTTTCGCGTGCTTTTTTCTTTGGCTAAAACTTCAAAGAAAAGTTCGCTAAGCTTGTCAAAATCAGGGATTTTTTTGAAATTTAAAAATTTCAAATTTTTATCATCATTAAAACGCACCAAATTTGACTCTATAAGCTTTAAAAACAAAATGCGATTAAGCCATAAGATCAAAAGTTTTAAGATGGTTTCAAAATTTTCTTCTTTAAGCTTAGAATTTATAGCGGTGTAGAAAGTGCCTTG
Organism: Campylobacter sp. CH246; assembly: GCF_004378835.1. Classification (NCBI taxonomy): domain Bacteria; kingdom Pseudomonadati; phylum Campylobacterota; class Epsilonproteobacteria; order Campylobacterales; family Campylobacteraceae; genus Campylobacter; species Campylobacter sp. CH246. The sequence continues at coordinate 2,468 of NZ_RYYA01000007.1, read as the reverse complement.
CTCTTCTTTGCTTTCTTCACTTTTTGCGATGATGAGTTTTGAGTTTTGTTTGCTCTCACAAAGCCCTAAGATATATAAAAGCTCTTTGTAAAAAGCGTTGTTGAGTGAATTTGCATCGTTGGGGTTAAACTCACTTAGCAAAAAGTCTCTATGAAAAGTTTTATAAATACTTGCTAGGTTTTTAAAATTTGATTTTTGTTTGTCTTTTAAAAACGTCAAGTCAATCAAAAAGCCTTTTAAGTTTTCTTTGGAATTTTCTATGAGTTTGGCTACTTCTTTATAGAATTCTTCAGTATTGCCTTTGAAAAGTGAATTTGGATTACAAAATTCTTCAAAAAGTTTTTTAAAACTTGGATTTTTATAAAAAAGCTCTTCAAACTCACTAATTTTAAAAATGTAAAATTTATAAAAATCTGTGATGATAATAAATTTTAAGCTAAAACTATACTCTCTATTTCTAAAATAATATAAAATAGTCTCGTGTAAGGCTTTAGAATTTACCTTTGTATGAGTGATAAATTCTTTTGAATTTGGCTTTTTAGCCTCAATAAGAACTTCTAAGTCTTTACTAAACTCATCTTTAGAGATGGATAAGTCAATCTCACTTTTGCCTTTTTGCTTGGTTTTGATGTGGGTTTTGAAATTTAACATGGTTAAAAATGGACTAAGTGCATTAGCTACAAGATAATCTTCATTTTCACTTTGCGAACTTTCAAGTCTTTCTAAATACTGCATTAAAGCCTTGTTAAATATATCAAATTCATTTTGAATGATTTGCTTTTTGCGGTAGTATGGGTTGAAAAAATCTTTTTCATTTAGCAAAGTGAAATGCATTTTTAACCTTTATAAAAAATATTTTGTATTTTATCAAATTTTACTTTTATATAAAATTTTTTAAGAATTTAATATATCATTAATACCTTTATATGCTTCCTGTATAGGTTTTTTAATAAAAAAATCATTTAAAATTTGAATAAAATCTTTTTTAGAATTTTGATTTTCAATCAACCAATAAATAAAAGCGTATTCTCCTTCTAATTTTTCATTGTTTATTAATTTATCACAATAATAGTGATTTTGATATTTTCTAACATTTTCTTCTTTTACATCTTTAAATAATTTTAAACATTCTTTATATTTTTCATTTTCTATATCTTCTTCATCATCATTTGAAATTTCAAATGTCAAACCAATAATATCATAGTATTTTTTTTTAAAATAAATATATATACATGGATATATGCTTTCATTCTTATAATCAATAGGATAAAATATAAATACACCATAATTAACACGATTTTCTTCTATTTTATTGCCGATAAAAGTTATATCGCCTATTTTAATTTCCTTGTGTTCAAAACTATTAAAAAATTCTTCTATTATATATTCGCAGATATTGCTCCATTTATGCTGAATAATATCTTTAGCTTTTTTATATTTTTCTTCATTTAAATTTTTAAGCTCTGATTTGTTTTTGTTATATCTATATAAAATCATCGCATTTTTTAAATTTTGCATTTTTATAATGTCTTGAAAAATAAATTCCAATACATCATCTCTTTGAGTATACTCATCTGTTATATACCATTGTAAAATACTTTTGTATTGATTTAAAGTAAAAATAATGTTTTGTATATCAAGAATAAATTTTTGATCTTTGGTTGATTTTTCTTCATATATTTTTATACACTCATCAATCCATTCCTTAATCCACATGTAATCCATCTTCAAATAATAGCTAACATTATTTTCATTTTTATCTTTAATCAAATTTGTCTTTATTGTAAAATTTCCCAAACTATAATCACTAGGACTAGCACACTCATCTTGATGCAAATATATAGTCAATATGTTTTTATAACAATCTTTTATATTTTTGATATTTTTTCTTACAAAATTAATATAATCTTTCAATTGATTTTTTTGATCTTTTGCATAAATTTTATTTTCTATTATAATATATCTTTTATCACTTAATGTTATTAAAATATCTATCCTTCTATTATCTTTTATGCAGGCTTCTGTTTCTACGCTTTTTATATCTTCTATGTTTAAATTTTCAAATTTCGTATTTACTAAACTCTTACCAAGTTTTTCTAAAAATACCTTTGCAAAATTTTTTTGATAATGATCCTTATTTATATCAATTAAATAAGCTATAAATTTAGAATGATAATTTTCTTTTGTTTCAATATTCAAAGCATCAAATATATTTATATCACTCAAACCATTATTCACATCTTTTTCAAATTTAATATCTTCTTCAAGCAATCTTTCAATAAATTTTTCCATGTATCACTTTCCAAATTTTATACAATTTTACATGTAGATAAATTTTTAATTACAAACTAAAAAAACTGATTATTAATTTTATAGGCAAGTTAAGTAGAATTAACAAGTCCGCAATGAGCTACTTTCCCCCTGCCAGTAAGGCGTAGTATCATCACCCACGATGTGCTTAGCTTCTT